>JBFMFJ010000224.1:0-6006 GCA_040752235.1 Candidatus Zixiibacteriota bacterium
ATGCAACAATCACATACATTCGGCTGGTAAAATGCCCGGTTCTCATAATTCATTCCATGGATGATGAGCTGGTTCCCTACGATCATGGCCGGCGATTATTTGAAGCGGCCGGACAGCCAAAAGAGTTTCTTGAAATATCCGGGGACCATAATAGAGCATTTATGGACAGCTCCGGCAAATATTCGACTGAGATCAATTCCTTCCTTGGCAGATATTTAGGCGATTGAGAACCTTAAAGGCCGCCGGAATATTTGATGACAGGGTGATTTCCCAAATGCCATTCATTATGAATAAATAATCTTTCTCATTATTTGAATAAAAGACTTAATTATAAGCCGCGACAATATTGCCATTGAAATTATTATGAAACAGCGTTGCAGGTTCTGGCTGACAAAAAACAGATGTAATGATCTCTACAGAGGCAATGACGTTCGGTAAAGCAGGCTAATTAGACAGAAATTCTGGATTCGGGCATTTTTATTATTGGACTCAGTATCTCCGGTCATCTCGTCGAGCTCGCTGGCCGGCTCTCGGAGGGCGCGCCTCATCGATTCTCATCGTCCGACCGTTGTAATCGGATCCATTCAGGGCCTCCTTGGCTTTTTCGGCCTCTTCAGCACTGGACATTTCGACAAAACCAAAGCCGCGGCCCTCGACGATGTTGATATTTTTTACCTCGCCGTATTTTGAGAACAGCTCGGTCAATTCCTCGACAGTCGTCGAATAACGCAGGTTACCCACATAGAGTTTGCTACCTTGCATCTTCAGACTCCTTAAAATTCCTTAAAAATGAACTATGACTGACAACTAATGAATCCTTTTTGGAGAAAATCCCGGATTGTGTCCCAACATCCGAAATCTTAACTAATCGATAAACTTTAACTGTTGCTTAATACTAACCAAACAGACCGATTCTGTCAAGCGGAAAGCGGAAGATATTGCCTTCATTATGATTTCAATGATTGCTCATGCGAAAACCATGGCTCGTCAGGATGATTTTTGGCTTGACATCTATAAGGCGGGTAATTAGATTCACTTATTAAACTATCAAGTGAGTCGGCTGCGATGGGTTGTGCCGGTTTGCTTAAAAGGATATGAAGAGACATACAACTTCAAACAATAGAATGGAGGCCTCACAAAAGCTTAGAATAACTGCATTTGTGGGGTCTTTTTGATTTAGTATGAAATATTACTGCATAAGATTTTCGATCCTGGTTTTCCTGATTTTTTTTGCGGCCGCACCTGCATCAATTGCCCAGGAGGCAACCAATACGACAATGGCCGTCGATACTCTCGCTCAGGCCCCGCCGGATGTGACACCGGTGATGGCAAAAAATGTCACTGTGCGGGATAATCCGGATGACGGCGGCGGTTCGATACGGATAGACTGGGATTTATCGGTTGATGATCATGAGGGCGGAAAGATTACTGCTTACAGGGTATTGAGGTCTGAAGCCGGGACAGATGATTATGTCGTTGTTGGAGATGCCCCCGCCGGAAAAAGCGAATTCGTCGATAATGCCGTTACCGATGGCATTGAGTACCTGTATAAAGTTGCGGCGATCAATGAACTCAAACGCAACGGCGAGGTCATCTGGTCGGTAATGTCGGATTCGGATCCGATCGGCCCGGTCAAATCATCGGCACAATGGTTTAATATGCAGCGTATCAATGTCTTTGTCGGTACGGTTTTTGTTTGCTTGGCGATATTTTTCTTTATACAAAAGGCAAAATCAGGGCAGGATTTGTATATCAGGAAAATAGCAGGTCTGGAATCGGTGGATGAGGCCGTTGGCCGTGCCACTGAAATGGGGCGGAAAATTCTTTTTGTCCCCGGTATCAATGATATGGATAATGTCCAGACGATTGCCGGTGTGGCCATTCTCGGCCGTGTGGCGCAATTGGCGGCGGAATATGAGACCCAGATCGAAGTCCCGGTCAGCCGTTCGCTGGTGATGATTACGGCGAAGGAAATCGTCAAGGAATCCTACAGCAAGGCGGGACGCCCGGATGCTTTTAATGAAGATCAGGTTCATTACATTACCGATGATCAATTTGGATATGCGGCTGCGATAGATGGAATAATTGTCCGGGATAAACCGGCTACCATTTTTTACATGGGGGCCTTTTTTGCGGAATCTCTGATTATGGCCGAAACCGGCAACTCGATTGGAGCTATTCAGATAGCGGGAACTGGGCAGCCCTCGCAGCTGCCCTTCTTCGTGGCTTCTTGCGATTATACTCTGATTGGTGAAGAGCTTTTTGCGGCGTCCGCGTATTTAAGCCGTGAACCAAGGCTACTGGGTTCGATAAAGGGCCAGGATGTAGCTAAAGCGGCCATTTTGATTTCGATTATAATTGGCGTGATATTGGAAACATTTAGTATATATCAATTTTCCAATTTCTTCAGGGTCATAGGGGAATAGGGTAAAGGACTGAAATATGCGTCGTGAAATTCCAATGATTATAACAGCCGTGGTCGGGTTTGTCTTCCTGATCCAGTATTTTATTCCTCATTATCCCTTCAGTCAATTGAATAACTGGTTTTCGGACTGGTTTTCGATCATTGGCGCCTGTGCCATCTGGCTTGGGGCGCTGAACCTGATGAAGATTTCCTTCGACAAGGTGTATCGTAAGGGTCGTGATTGGGGCTATTCAATTGTCATCATTGTTTCGTTCATTCTGATAGTCGTGATAGGCTTTACGGGCGGTGAGAGTTTTCGTGATTTCGGCACCAAATTCGACTGGCTTTACCAATGGATATACACGCCGCTTTCCGCCACCATGTTTGCCTTGCTGGCCTTCTTTGTGGCATCGGCATCCTACCGGGCCTTCCGGGCCAGGAATCTTGAGGCCACTCTTCTGTTAATAGCCGCCTTTTTTGTAATGATCGGGCGAGTTCCTGTCGGCGATGCCATTGCCGGGATAATACATCTTCCCGAAGTCATATACCCGTCAAAAGTAGCTTCCTGGATAATGAACTATATTAACGGGGCCGGCCAGCGGGCCATCATGATCGGTATTGCGCTGGGCATAGTTTCCACGTCGCTCAGGATCATTCTTGGGATCGAGCGGGCGCATTTGGGAGGTGAATAATGAAAAAGGATTTTATGATATATGCGGTGGTTCTTGCCTTGACGCTGTTATTCTATTTTGTCATTCCCAAACCGATCATCTTTTCGACGGCAGTTTCATATATTATTATAGTATTGATTGCGGTGGTTTTGCTTTTTATTCTGATCAGGACCATTCAAGGCAAAGTTTACGAGCGTCGGATAGTCTTTCTGTTTGTCGGCATTGCCGTGGTCCTGCCTTTCTTTATGAGTCTCCAGCAGAAGATTGAGCTTTCGCCCGAGGTGAAGGCGCTGTATGACGCCGTTATGGAACTGAAGCCGGGTTCGAAAGTCCTGGTGTCTCTGGACTATGATCCGCCGTCGGCGCCGGAGCTGCAGCCGATGGCTGAATCATTTTTTGAACTCTGCTTTAAACGCGACCTGAAAGTAATAATAATGGGGCTTTGGCCCCAGGGGCCGCAGCAGGCGGAACTGGCCATCCAGAAAATCTCAAAATCGCCGGATATCCAGGCACTCAATCTTCAATATGGCCGGGATTATGTAAACCTCGGCTTTCAAACCGGGAACGAGTTTGTCATTCAGCGCATGGGCGGTAGTTTCAAAAGCATGTTCCAGACTGATTATTACGGAACGCCTTATGATTCGCTGGAACTGGTTAAGAATATATCCAATTTTTCGAATATAGATTTTTCATTCAATTTATCCGCCGGTTATCCGGGGACGATTGAATGGGTGCAAATTGGTGTTGACCGCTTTGGCGTTAAGCTTGGCGCGGGAAATACTGCGGTTCAGGCTCCTCAAGTATATCCATATATTAGATCGGGACAATTGGTCGGTCTTCTGGGTGGCTTGAACGGGGCGGCGGAATTTGAGAAGGTTACCGGGGTTCTCGGCAAGGGGACCAAGTTTATGGTTTCTCAGTCGTTTGCACATGTTATTGTCATAGCCTTTATCATCATTGGAAATGCGGCATATTTCCTGGGTGAAAGAAAAGGCAGGAAATAAATCACGGGGCGCTTGGGTTGATTCTATTTGGAGTAAGTTAGTATGGAAGTATTTGGAACCTGGCTGGCGGCCTTTTTTACACTGGGAATAATATCATTTCTTTATAAAGACAACCCGTGGTACAAACTCAGCGAGGCGGTCTTTGTTGGGATATCGGCCGGCTATTGGTTTGTTGTTTCATACTGGGATAATCTGTATGGCAAGCTTTATGTCGGGATCTCCGTCAATCATGATTATATGCTGTTGGTCGGAGCTATTCTTGGTATTATGATGATATTAAGGCTGATCCCCAGTATTGGTTGGATTTCACGCTGGCCGCTGGCGTTTATTGTCGGCGCCATTGCCGGTTTGTACCTGATGAATTATTTCTCATCCAACGTTATGGCCCAGGTGCAAAGTTCGATCATGCCGTTTTTCAGCAGCACTTATGGTGATTCTATTTTCTCGACATCTTTCGGCACGATAGTGGCCAATATTGTGGTTGTTGTCGGCACCTTTACCGGTCTGGTATATTTTTATTTTTCCAAGGAACATGTTGGTGCTTTTGGCGGCGCCGCCAAGGTCGGTATCTGGGTGATCATGATCACTTTCGGGGCATCATTCGGCTATACTGTCATGAGTCGTATGTCGCTATTGATTGGTCGGATGGATTTTATTTTTGGAGATTGGCTGGGAATGATCCAATAGTGAAAGATGATTTATTCAAAGCGATGAATTTACAAAAGATTTCGATTTTTATTTTTCTTTTTTTTGCCCTTCTATCATTGCCCGTTGCGGCACAGGAATCCGAACTTGCCGCCGAAGACACCTTATCTCATGAAGTTTTTTTACCGGCGCCGCCGACCAATGTTATTGCCAAAGATTTTGATTATGACCGCGGCGACAATGCCGAGGTGTCCTGGACAATTTCCCCGGATGACGATGCTTCGGGCAGGATTCTGGGGTATGATATTTATCGGGCGGCAGCTGGATCGAATGAGTTTACCCTGGTTGGCGCGGTGCTTCCCGGCGATAGCTCCTTCAAGGACAAGTCGGTCGAAAACGGTATTGCCTATGTCTATAAAATCGGCCTCAATTATGAAGGCGGTCAGATATTTTCCGCCCAGTCCGACCCGGTTGTTCCCGACACCGAATTCATTAACTTTAAATTGCTGAATCTTTTTATTATCGGTCTCCTGATAGCCGGCTCGGTCACGTTTTTCATAGCCCATGCCAAACGCGGCCGGAAGCTGTTTATTAGAAAGATCGCCGGTCTTGAAGCGATCGATGAGGCCATTGGCCGGGCCACCGAAATGGGTCGTCCCATTCTATTTATTCCCGGCATCAATGACATGGATGATGTCCAGACCATAGCCGGTATCACTATTCTCGGCCGTGTGGCCAGGGTGGTGGCCGATTATGATATAAAGATAAACATGCCGGTATCGCGCTCGATCGTGATGACAACCGCCCGCGAGACCATCAAGGAAGCTTACATGGGGGCGGGCCGCCCGGATGCCTACAATGATGACATGGTTCGTTATATTACCGATGAGCAATTCGGCTATGTGGCGGCGGTTGACGGTATTATGGTCAGAGAAAAGCCGGCGACATGTTTCTACCTCGGCGCCTTTTTTGCCGAGTCGCTGATTCTTGCCGAAACCGGCAATTCGATCGGGGCCATCCAGATCGCCGGAACCGCCATGCCGGCGCAGCTGCCGTTTTTTGTGGCGGCCTGCGACTATACTTTGATCGGGGAGGAGCTTTTTGCGGCCTCGGCCTATCTGTCCAATGAGCCGAAACAACTTGGTTCGCTCAAGGGTCAGGATGTGGGCAAGTTCCTGGCGATGGTGGCGATATTGATCGGTGTTTTATCCGCGACCATTGCCAGCGCCTGGGGCGTAAAAATTTTCGTGGATTTGTATGAGTTTATGACTAAAATTTTCAA
>JBFMFJ010000225.1:0-5977 GCA_040752235.1 Candidatus Zixiibacteriota bacterium
AAAAATAATTTTTTTTGTTTATTTTTAACTTCCGACAGGATAAAGCCTTATTGCCATTGGTAAAATGGTACTTATCAAAACATGCATTTCATTTGGCTATTGAATATGGAGCGGGCCGGTATAATATATAAACATCATTTGGTCCGGAACCATTACATTATCACATACTCTGCCTGAACCGCTTCCTTGCCGAAAGAAACATGCCTATAAAGACAATTATTGTCCCCAGCCAAAGCAGGTTTATTCCCGGCTTTTTGGAGACATCAAGAATAAGTTTGTCTCTGGGGCCGGCTTCCACAAGCCCCGGAATGGAGAGGGACACCGTTCCCTGGTCAGCGAAGATCTTGTCCAGCTTAATCTTATAATCGGAATTGCTGAAAAGATTAATCGGATCGGAAATCATTTTGGTTCCCGAGGCATCGGATCGCAAAACCGGCACAACCGTCTCGGTCTTCCCGCCACTGCTTACTTCCAGCCATGCCCCGACCGACATCCCGGCTGAACCTTCATGCGAGGCCACCTCGAAATCAACAAATTTGATGGTATAGTCGCCCACCGACTGGCTTTGCCCCTTGCGAAGCATTAAACCATGCCCGCCGGGAATTTCCTGGACTTCCTGCGGCGAAAAATAAAGATCATAGGTCAGGTTCTTTCTGATATACGGCCGTTTCATGATACCATCCATACGACGCGTATAAAAATACTGCGGGCGGGCTTCGGTCGTTTTCCCGTCATGGCTCAGGGCCAAAAGAATCTCATTTTTTTGATCAGCAATGGAGCCCGACATTCCCTGATAGGTGACATCAATATCGTAAGCCGATTTGGCCTGTGAGCGGGGGAGAACCAGATTATAATTGCTGGAAAAGGCGGATGAAGCAAGAATCCCCATGAGCATCATGGCAAACCCGAAATGAGTCAGATAACCGCCCGCTCCGGCAAGGTTGCCGGGAATCTGTTTGGATAAAACGATAATATGCGCCCCGGCGCCGGCGGCCGCAGCAGCAATGAAAAAGAGATACTCGATATTCCTGACCCCGAAAAGCAGGGCTATTATCAGCCCCCCGAAGCCGATCGCCAATGAGATAATCAGGTTCTTGCGGATTTCAGGGAAACGCAGATATATGAATATCGCCGCAATATAGATTAAAAGTGTAATGGCAATGGTTAGATTGATTAATTCGGCAAGCCAGAGAATCGCCGATACCACTAATGCCACCGCAATACCGGTCAGGACCCTGACATTTAATCCCTCGATCTTCTCACCCAGCCCTTTGATAAAGGGACTTACCGTGACGAACAGACTTATCAGAATGGCAAACGGGAAGGCGAAAGTATTATAAGTGGAAATCTCCGCCGCGGTCGGGTTATCCGATACATACTGGGTGATCAGCGGAAGTGATGACCAGAATAATATCACCACGCCCAGAGCCACTAATAGTATCATCCCGACAAAAAGGATAAAATCCCGTGCGAGCAGATTATAATTCAGCGGTTTTCCGGAAATTTCACGGCCGCGTGAAAAGATAAACATGGCCAGTGTCAGCACCAGGTAAAAGACAACGAAGGAAATCAAAACCGCATTGGCCCCGAGATCAACAAAGGAATGTACCGAAAAATCGGCCAGCACACCTGACCGGGTCAGGCAGGTACCATATATCACCAGCAGGACTATAAAAATCGACAGTAAGAGGTTGGTTCGCCTCAGTGCTCCGATACGTTTTTCGATCAGCATACTGTGAATAAGCCCGAGCGAAACCACCCAGGGAACGAACGATGTGTTCTCGACCGGATCCCAGGCCCAGTAGCCACCCCAGCCGAGGGTCTTGTAGGCCCAGTAACCGCCCAGGACATTGGCAACTGCCAGGGATAATGATGTGATGACTACATAAGGAAAAGATATTTTCAGCCATTCAGCGTAATCTTTGCGAATCATGGCGGCCAGAACCAGTGCAAATGGAACACCGGCCATGGCATACGCGACAAACATGATCGGTGGATGGATCACCATCCAGGGGTCTTGCAACAGAGGATTCAAACCGGCACCTTCGGTCATGACGGAGGGCATGCGTTCGAACGGTGAAAGCGTCAGCATCATGACCACCAGGAAGAGATTAATCAGAGAATAAAAGAACATCCCCCATGTTTTATATCGCCCGCCATTGTATAAAATGATCAGTCCGAACAGACCGCTCAGTAAGGCCCATAGCAGGTAGGTTCCTTCCTGCCCGCCCCAGAAGGCCGAAAGCAGGTAAAAGAACGGCAGATCGGATGACGAATAGCTGTAAACGTACTCGATCGAAAAGTCATGAGAAAAGAAAAGATAATACAAATAAGCGGAGGCCCCGGCAATGAAGACCAGATATAAATAATAGGCCTTGCTGCCCAGGTTGAAAAGATTGCGCTTTCCCAGCGCCGTTGCAAAAAAGGCCAGCCCCGCGAGAATAGTCATTCCCAGGGCCAGGTAAATCGCCAAATCTCCCGGCTGTCCTGATACCATAATTTATCCTTGTGATTCCTCAACCATACCCTGATACTTGGAGGGACACTTGACCAGAAGCTTTTCGGCAACAAAACCTCCTTCACCCGGCTTGCCACGCACCAGAACTGACGTGGCCTGATCAAAATTACCGGGCACAACCCCCTTGTAGATTATCTTGAGCCGATCCGCCCCCACCGGGCTGTCGGCAGTTACATCATATATGGAAAACACCAACTGATTATTGTCGGCGTCGAAAGTCACATCATCGAAATCGATTTTGCCGGCCACCTGCACTGTCCGGGTGGCATTGCGGGCTTCATCGAAAGAAACATATTTTACGGTTGTCTTAAAAAACGCCGAGGCACCCCAGGCGATGAAAACAATAATTATGATACCGCCGATAATATATTTAGGCTTCATTCTTTTTTTCAATCCTCTTCAATCTTCTGTCAAGACTCAACAAGTACAAAAAAATTCCAATCCAGATAATCAGAACAACGATCATGACGATATAGTTCGCACTCATTTTCAATTCCCCGGTAAATTTTTATTTGCGACTCTCGCCAGACGAAGCGAAAGACTGTAAATCCAGCCAAAAAGCGCCGTAAATACGGCCAGCGATGTGAAAAATATAATGGCGACGGTTGATCCCATGGTGATCTGCCCTTCGCTGTCAACCACCGAGTCCGACGGGTGCTGTGAATAATCGGCATACAGCCGAGGCAGAATGAATATCAGGAATACCGCCGACACCGCAAAAAGAATCGATAGCACCGCCGAGAGCGTTGCCTTGGTTTCGGCGTTTGGAAGCGCCGAGCGCAGGGCGAAATAGGCCCCATATATAATAAGCAGAATAAAGATAGAGACTTCCCTGATTTCCGACCAGTTCCAGAATTCGCCCCAGGTCATTCGCGCAAAAATCGAACCGGTGACGGTGGCGAGTATGGAAAAGACCAACCCCAGTTTGGCCGCCAGGACCGCTTTCGTGTCATAATCCATATTCCTGGTTCTGAGAAACTGAATGGAAAATATCATCGAGATCACAAAAGCGAGCGCCGCCACCCAGGCCTGGGGAACATGGAAATAAAAAATGCGGTAAACCTCGGCATTTCCCAACGATTTGTTTGGATTCATCGGCGAATGCGTCATGAATGCCGCGACAATAACCGCAGACATCGCTGCAAATATCAGTATTTTCCACCACATATTTTATACCATCTCAATTATACGCACCAATTTCGGCCCTTAATAAAAAAAATACACAAATTCGACCCATTGTCCAAACCTATTGCCGCCAGACGAAATCGAACAGCATTACCGAAATCGTTATCATCACCACATCGTACGGAATCAGTACCTGCAGCGACAGCGAAATATCGCCGAAACCGCCTCCGCCGAAAGCCACCTTGGTGATTTCGATAACCGCTAAAAGAAGCGGCAGCAATATCGGGAACGACAGAACCGTGAATAATGTTCCTTTCACCGTCGCTTTGGCAACGATTGCCGCAATAATCGTCGTGGCTCCGGCCAGGCCGATATCTCCAAGCACCAAACCGATTAAAAATATAGTCCAATTCTGCGGATTAACCTTGAGGAGTATTATGAACAGGGGTACAATCAGAATCGAGAGTATCGCCAGCAGCAACAGGTTGAATATCAGCTTGCCGAAAAAAATCACCAGCCCGTCGGTGGACAGCTTGAGTATCAGAGCCGTCCCCGATTCCTCCTCACGGATAAAGATCTGGGCCAGACCCGACATGGCCGCAAAAAAGAGAATTACCCAGAACAGCGCTGCCATCAGATCGCTGTCGGGCGTACTGATTCCAAGCGCCACCGAGATCACGGTCAGAGTAACCAGAGCGAACATCAAGATCGAGTTGATCGCATAACGAGTGCGAAACTCGGCCATGATATCCTTCCGGGTGACCGCAAAAACCTTAGCTGCCCAGCTTACAGAACTGCTCGGCAAGGGAGTACTCCTCCTTTTCATTGGTGGCGATAATCAAAATGGAATTCTCTTTGCGGGAACGAATCAGCTCCCAGACAATCTGTTTTCCCGACTCATCAAGATTGGCGCTCGGCTCATCGATCAGAAAAATTGTCGGCTCTTTAAGCAGCGCCACGGCATACTTAAGCCGCTGTTTCATCCCGGTCGAATAGGCCCCGACAAAATCATCTCCCCTTCCGGCCAGACCTACTTTATTCAAAAGCGATTCGAATTCGTCCCTGGATTTCAATCGTCCGTCGACTTTGGCGAAAAATTGAAGATTCTCAAATCCGGTAAGGGCGTCATAAAGAGATAAATAGGGTGATACCAGCGCCATTTTTTTCCGATACTGCTCAAAATCGAGCTTATTGCCGTTTTCGGAAAAGATGATGTTCCCGCTGGTGGGATATGATAATCCCATTATCAATCTCAGAAGCGTTGTTTTGCCGGAACCGTTGGGGCCGATTATCGCGGCAGATTGACCAAATTCGAGATTTAAGTTTATGTCCTCGAATATTTTCCGGGGACCAAACCATTTGGCAAGTTTGTCGATTTCAAGTTTCAGCATAGGTCGGACTAAGGTAACCATCTTATATAGGGTAGTCAAGGAAATAAAACTGGACTACTCCGGTCTCTTAGCGGCGCGCCGATAAGATACAGCACATCACCAAAAGCCGATCATTTTCAACAAATGGGAGTTTTTCGTTTACAATACAGATATTATGACCGTATATTGAATATGTTGGAAATAATACCTCACAGGAACATTTACATATCTTTTCATTTTCCTGAAGAGACGGGTGATCAAGGACGATATTAAAATCATGAGAATCAGGGTGAGGCAAAAAATGAGATTTCGCTATTCCCTCGCGTTAGTATGTTTTCTTCTTCTTATTGCCGGGCATTCAGCCATGGCTCAAATCAGTTACGGCGGCAAACCGGTCAGTCTGGAACGGAAAATCCAGGCGAATATCCAGAAGGTAATGATGCCTGCGGTCGATGTTCCTGCCTTATTGGCTGAGGATGAAATCGAAGAGGCCGAGGGGATGCCTTTTCGCTTCGGCAAGCCGATCGAGGTCGATTATGATCTGGCGAACTCCGGGACCTGGGAAGAATTTCCCGATGGGTCTGCCCTCTGGCGTCTGGAAATAGCGTCGCCCGGGGCATATTCGCTGAATCTGGTTTATGACCGTTACTGGCTTCCGCCGGGAGCGAAATTTTTTATTTATAACAGCGACCGCTCGACTACCATCGGCGCCTTTACCGAGCAAAATAACAAAGAGTATGGCAAATTCGCGACAGCGCCGGTCCCGGGCGATATCTGTATACTTGAATACTATGAACCGGACGATGTTAGAGGCAAGGGCGATATCGCCGTCTCGCATGTGGTTCATGCCTACAAAAATATTTTCAACTACAATACCACCAAGGAACTTCTGGCCTTCGGCAGTTCAGGCGCCTGTAACAACAATGTAAATTGCCCGGAAGGCGAACCATGGCAAAGTGAAAAA
>JBFMFJ010000226.1:0-5971 GCA_040752235.1 Candidatus Zixiibacteriota bacterium
ATATCACTGGCACGACTCTCCAGGTAGACGGCGGTTATATTAAAGGATTACTTTAAACAACGACTGTAACACGAATTCATAATGGGGCATAACTGAATACGAATAATCCGACTAATATAGCCTCCAAGCGGAAACCGGCCTGGCTGCTTTATACTATATTGATGATCCATCAGGT
This sequence comes from Candidatus Zixiibacteriota bacterium, assembly GCA_040752235.1. Taxonomy (GTDB): domain Bacteria; phylum Zixibacteria; class MSB-5A5; order GN15; family PGXB01; genus PGXB01. The sequence continues at coordinate 176 of JBFMFJ010000226.1, forward strand.
TGTTACAGCGCTGGCCTTTCCGATGGTCAAACTCGGGCTTAACCAGATAGACCCACTGGCCTATGCTTTTTTCAGATTCACCCTGACCTCGATAATTCTGATACCGATTCTTTTCATGCTAAGGCGCCGGAAGCCAATTCCCCGCCCTGATAATATCAGAATTTTTGTCATTGGGCTGCTTATTATCATTCTCAATCAGGCGGTCTTTATTTATGGCCAGTCGCTGACCTCGGCGGGGCATTCCAGCCTCCTGTTTGCCACTTTGCCGATATTCATATATGTCCTGGCCATATTTTTTCTAAAAGAAAAAGCTACTTTTCGCCGGACGACCGGAATCCTGATTGCCGCGGTGGGTGTGTATATAATTCTGGCGGGCGGGAAGGCAAGATTCGGGACCGAGTACCTCCTGGGAGACACCATTGTTCTTGTCGCGGTTGTTGCCTGGGCAGTCGCAACAATCATGGTCAAACCGCTTACACTCAAATATGGCGCCTTCCGGGTGATCGGGCTGGCTTTGGTATACGGCTCCGTTGTTTATGCACCATACGGCCTTTACAGGGCGCTTAACAGCGATTACAGCGCCGTGACCTGGGTTGGTTATGTTTCCGTTGGTTATCTGGTCCTGTTTGTCTCGATTCTGGCCTATTTTCTCTGGTATTGGGTCTTGAAATATATGGAAGCCTCCCGTGTGGCCGTAATCCAGAATATCCAGCCGATTATCGCCTCGGGGGTGGCGGCGGTTGTCCTGTCCGAGACAATCAGTAAAGGCTTTGTGCTTGGTGGAATCATCGTTATAGCCGGCGTCATTTTGACCGAAATTAAATAAGGGAATAGCAGTGGCCATCTGGCCTTTAATTTAATAAATATTGATATGAAGAAATAAAATCAAAAGAGGTGATGAGTCGATGAAATCAGGGAAGAAGGATTTTTGGAATAACGGCGAAATGGAAAAGCTCCACACCGACCGCGATTTGTGGTCGATTTTCAGAATTATGTCGGAATTTGTTGAGGGGTATGACACTCTTCGCTATCTGCATCCGGCGGTCTCTATTTTCGGCTCATCGGCGCTTCCCAAAGAATCCAAATATTACCAATATGCCCGGGAAATCGCCAAAAAACTGTCCGACGCCGGCTTTGCCATAATTACCGGCGGCGGGCCAAGTATCATGGAAGCGGCCAATTGGGGCGCCTGGGAAGGGCCCTCAAAATCGGTCGGCCTCAATATCGATATTCCTTCGGAACAGATTGCCAACCAATATCAGGATATCTCAGTTGATTTCAGATATTTCTTCGCCCGCAAAGTAATGTTCGTCAAATATGCCTCAGCTTTTGTCATTATGCCGGGCGGATTCGGCACGCTCGATGAGCTTTTCGAATCGCTGACTCTTATCCAGACCAGGAAAGTGCTCCATTTCCCGGTCGTTTTGTTCGGCTCGGAATTCTGGGGCGGTCTGATCGACTGGATAGTCTCCGGCCCGATCAAGACCGGGACACTTTCCAAGGATGATCTGTCGATATTCTCATTGACCGACAGCACCGATGAGGTGGTGCGGATTATCAAGGAAGGTTACGAGAAAGTCCGCCGCTCCAGGGCGATATAGGATAATTGCGACATTGGGACTCTAATCAGATATATCGGTCGCGCGGTTGCTCCTGTTTTATCAATTCTTCAATACGGCTAACGAGGGATACCAGAAGACTATCCCGGTTGACCCCGGACATTTTCACCAAAGGCTTTTCAGGTTCATTGATCGCCTGAAATTGCGAAAGCCCTTTGTGTTCCAGGAAACGGCATGGCTTTAGTATTAATGAAATAATCGAGGCGCCATCGTCCTGGGCCGCTTTCAAAAGCCGCGGCAATTCATTCTTAACAATAAAATCCGAAGCCAGAAAATCTGTGCTGACCAGAAGAACCGCCACTTTTGTTTCTTTCAGGGCCTTTTCGATTTCTTCGCGCCATTTCATGCCGGCCTTGATTTTAGTATCATCCCACAAGTCAACAGTGACACCTTCATTTTCCAATACTTTCATATGGGTCCGGAATAGCTCCAGCCATTTCGCATCTTTGTGCGAATAACTGACAAATATTTTGCTGCGCATCGGTTTTCCTCCTATGACATCATCAATTAGTTTTCGGATATCCACCCGCTTGAAACTGTTTTCGCAATCGATGTCATGAATGTTGTTTTCGAGCCGCCGTTTTAGTTTGTCATATTCGAAGAAGTATGGCTGCATATCTTTTTTGCATTTATCACAATTGCATGGAATCATCTTATCGACTTTCATCTTTTCATACTGGCTGTTGATGTAGTCAAGCTGCTCGGTGATGATAGTCATAAAATCCCGTTTGCTTTTCCCGGAGACTTTGATTTTGATATTGCGGGAATCATAAGTCTCGACTATTTCAGCGAGAGTTTCATCTCGCTCCAGCACCACGCCCTTTTTCCAGACCCGTTTATGATCGGTAATATAGCGGTGCATTTTGACCGTGAACAGAGAAGTAATCCCTTTCGGCATAAACAGGTCATATTTATAGTAAAGATGCAGGTTATTCTGAGTATCCCAGTTATATTTGGGCTGTTCGGCAGGGAGACGCTCCGGAACGATGTATTCATCCGAATTATCGACTTGATAAGTCAGGAAAAACTTCTGCATCAATTTAAGGAGTTCATCGCGAACAAATTCGTATTCCTTGCCGGCCCAGATTGTCTTGGCATCCTTTTTATTGAATCTGCCGTCCTGTTTGTTAAGCAATTTATGATCAAGAATTTTATATACGGCATGAGTTGCCCAGTTCGGTTTGAGAAAAATAGTTTTGTTTAATAATTCATCATCCTGGAAATGAAGAAAGACACCAATATCATGAAAGTACTGACTTAAAACGAGCGCATCCTGGTTTTTTTCAATACTATTATCTTTGCATATATCAAGATAATCCTGAATGCTGATGGTATTTCGCTTGTCTTTCTCGAGCGCCTCGCGAATAACAGTCCATTTTGATGGAACCGGGCTGCCGATGTGCGGACACCTGGATATGTGGTATTTTATTGCGTCTTTTAGATTATTAAGACGGCTTTTATCCGCCTCCGCGAAATCGACATATTTAACATCTCTAATATTGTCAAATCTGGCTTTCATTGCTCTAATGTCAATGTTGCGCTTTCGCTGATATTTCTCATTCAACACAATAATCAGAGGGCTTTCGCCGCCGAACATTTCAATTATATGAAGCCAGTAATTAAAATCCGTATCGTCATTGCGGCTGTCGGCCACAAGAGCATAACAGGAGCGTTTGGACAGGAAAAAGCGGTGAGTGGCTTTATATATCTCCTGTCCGCCAAAGTCCCAGAGATTTACTCGAAATTTCCGACCTGTCAGTTTTTTCGGATACTCGAAATTAGGAAAATCGGATTTGCTTAATGGAAAATAGTACTGTTTAACGTCAATACCTTTGGTTGTTTCTTTTTCACCGGGCAATTTGCAGTTAGCATTTTCCATTTTCCATGCCAGCGATGTTTTCCCGGCGCCCGGCTCGCCGAGTATTAGCATCTTGGCCTCAAATAGATAATCCTCATTCTGAGTCTTTAATTGCTCAAAATAGTTTTTGACCGCTTCTTTGCCCTGTTTAACAATTTCCGGCGGCGGGCTTTTTAATGGATTATCGAAAAATGCAATACATCCCTCTTTGTAGATAATACTGTCCCATTTGATATCCATATTAAAATCTGTAATCCATGAGGGAATTGCTTCTATAGGATTATTTGTCAAATTGAGTTGAGTTAAATTCTTTAATTCCTTAAGCGACGAAAGATCGCTGATTTGATTTCCAGATAAAATCAATTTCGTTAAATTCTTTAATTGATTAAGCGGCGAAAGATCGCTGATTTGATTATCAGATAAATGTAATGTCGTTAAATTCTTTAATTGATTAAGCGGCGAAAGATCGTTGATTTGATTAGAAGATAATTCTACTGACGTTAAATTCTTTAATTGATTAAGCGGCGAAAGATTGCTGATTTGATTATAAGATAAATCTAATGTCGTTAAATTCTTTAATTGATTAAGCGGCGAAAGATCGCTGATTTGATTATTATATAAATATAATGTCGTTAAATTCTTTAATTGATTAAGCGGCGAAAGATCGCTGATTTGATTATTGTGTAAAAATAATGTCGTTAAATTCTTTAATTCCGTAAACGGCGAAAGATCGCTGATTTGATTATTATGTAAAAATAATTTCGTTAAATTCTTTAAGTCCTTAAGCGGAGAAATGATACGCTTAAGATCTCCAACTTCGCAATTGTAGAGACCCAGGCCGGTCACCTGCTCTTTTTCATTAAGGGTATAACCTTTACTGAAAAAAGATATTTCGCTTGCTTTTACTAATTTTACTTTCAGTACTTTTTCTATTTGATTTATAATATCCAGATCCGACATTGTATCAAAAACCTCCTGATTGATTTACCGACTAATAATAATTGAAACCAGATAACCTGCGGCGCTTACGCCACGAACAAAATCTACTTATTTATCACCGACAAACTGATATAGATTAATCACTTTTTATCCGTTGCGCAAGGGGAAAGATGGCAGGCTATGTTGGCAATAATGACAACAATTTGATGGTAAATCGTTTTAGAGATTATTATAGGGGGGTTAATTGGACCAAATATCCATACACGTCATTGCGAGCGGAGAGATGCGCCGGCGGCGCAGATCGAAGCGTGGCAATCACGCGGCTTATTGCATAAAGGCCACACTTATGTCGATATGTGGCGAGATTGCCACGTCGCTCAACCTCGCCGGATGGCTCGGTTTCGCTCCTCGCAACGACGATGAGAGGCTTTTTATGAATATAGAAACATGTCATCGAATGGCAGCGCCAGATTTATTTGGGGCGGATTTTTTCGTAGGGGCCGACCCGGGTGTCGGCCCGTGAAGGGGAATAGCCACCTTAATAATTTAAAAACGGAAAAACAAAGCCAATCTCGTGTAAGCTTAAACATGCATGGGAATTACCAAGAATTTTTCGATTAATAATTATGTAAGATGATATCAAATTGATGTGAAAATTGTCACTGTTTTGTGTGGTATCGGGTACCCTTCATTTCATTCAGGGTCTTCGACCAGACCCGACACCACAACAAAATTTGACGTAGGGGCGACCTTTACGGTCGCCCGTCATCAAAGATAGAGGGCGGGGGTAAATCCCGCCCGTATCTGAGAAAGGCGGGCAACCAAGAGGGCCGCCCTTACATTATAATTATTTATGATCGGAGGTTGTCTTCCGAAAAGGCTTGCTCCATTTTGGGATCGGTGAAAATACCGTCCTTGCGAATCAATTTGTCATCGAAATAAATTTCGCCGCCGCCGTAATCCTTGCGCTGGATGAGCACCAGATCCCAGTGGATGGCTGAAACATTGCCATTGGGAGCTTCATCATAACAGCAACCGGGGGTCAGATGAATCGAGCCGCGAATCTTCTCATCGAACAGAGTATCCTTCATCGGATGCAGCACGAACGGGTTGACGCCGATGGCAAACTCACCGACATAGCGCGCGTTTTCATCGGTATCGAGCACTTTGTTCATCTTGTCCTGATATGAGGAAGAGGTCGCCTTGATGATTTTGCCGTCCTTGAAAGTGAAGCTGATATTATTGAAGACATAGCCTTCATAGAGCGACGGGGTATTATACGTGATGACTCCATTGATGGAATTCCTCACCGGGGCGGTGTAGATCTCGCCATCGGGAATATTGCGATGCCCGTCGCATTTGACCACCGGAATACCTTTG
>JBFMFJ010000227.1:0-5967 GCA_040752235.1 Candidatus Zixiibacteriota bacterium
ACAAATTCATGATACAGTTGGTATTTATTGTCGAATTTCTTCTGATGTTTGTCTGCCGGATCGGTGAGAACATAAATCATCTGCAACAAAATAGGAATTTTCACCAGATCGGGATTCTCCCGCACTAAGGCACGTATTTCCGTATCATCCCAGAGGTGGCGCAAATAATCTTTAATACGTTTCTGATTGAATGGTTCGATTTGAACCGGAATTTCGTGCCTGAGTCGTGATCCAAAACGATTGAAGGTAATCGGCCGGGTAGTGACAATTGTTTTATTACTACCAAAAATATCATGACTCCCGAGGCACTGCAAAATAAGCCCCTGTTCCTGTATCTGATCGAGACCATCAAGTAGGAATAAAATCCGGCCGCGTTTGTGAAAATATTCGATAAAGGATTCCATTCGAAGTCTGGAAGCACCATACTGAAACTGATCGGATATTATTGAGATCAGTTCCCGGCTGTTCTTGCAGTTTTCAAGACGGGAAAGATGGAAATAAACCGGCAGATAGTCGTTAGAGAATTCACCTTTGGCCAAGGATATTTGAAGCCAATGCAAAAGAGTGGTCTTGCCCATTCCTGAATCGGCGACAATAATATAGGATTGGCTATCCCGGCGAAGCAGTTCCTGGGGCGGAATTCTTTTGCCTTCGCCTCGATCAAATTCTCTGCCTTTTCTTCTCTCGTCAGATTTATCAGATTCCCGTTCGATTTTGCTCAAAGCCGGTTCGACCCAGATACCTTCCCGGAGAAGTCGATTGAATTCCTGTTGTTTTAAATCCCGGATATATTCAAGACAGCGGGCTTTAAAGCGGTCGGCATGAGCCGGTCGGACCACGCCGCCAAGATCCTGATAAATTCGGACTTTGAGCAGGTCGCGGAGGGAATCCTTACTCCAGACCAGCCATTGGAGTTCATCGAGGAAAAAACCCAGTGATTCTTTTAACTCTGCATCGAGATTGACCTGTTTCTCCCAACAATCATCAAGCTCCCGGGCCAGGAGGTCATAATCGATTTCGCCGTCACTGGAAGGTTCAAGGATTTTCGCCCATAATTCCCTTTTGACACCTTCCCGAAGGAAATACTCCTTATATAGATTACCGGCCTGATCCTCGGGGTAGCCATTTTCCACCATAACATTAATAGAGTCAACAATTGCCTTTTTAAAATCTCTCTTAAGGGCAATGTTTTTAAATATGGCAGATATACCTATTCCAAGAGTCTTGCTCAGCGCAATATCAAATGCCTTGCCCAGCAGAAATGCTTCAGTAATTGCCATGTTTCTCCCAGAAAATACCCCGATGAATATCCCAGCCGAAGTGTAAATCTTCCGTCTTATTTGAGATAAACAAAGATAGTTCATGGTGACCATTATGTCAAATGATTAGAAGGAATTATGGTTTTGTCAGGAGCTTTCTCGCTTTGCTCGAAATCCTTCGCCCTTTGGGCTCCGGACAGGGCTCCTGACCTACCTTAATTACAAAGTTGTATATGAAAGACATCCCCAAACAAGTTTGGGAATGCCACCCCGTTAACATGCCTACTATTTTTTAATAAAAAATTTTGAACCAAATGGCGGTGTCGGGATTATCTTAATAAACAGGGAGAATTATATGAAATCATCATGTATTCTTTTTTCAGGCATCCTGATTCTGGTAATCTCGATAATTACCGGTTGCTCGGATGTGTCTTCGCGCGATGTAGTCCGTCCGGAGGAGATAAAGAGCCGGCGGCAGGTTATTTATGACCAGGCTACATATGCGCAACTGGCCGGTCAATGGCAGGAATATTATAAGGCGTATCCCTCGGAATATGCCTATGCCAACTGGATGCGGGCGGCTGATTATGCCGAGGATTCGAACTTGCCGGAGCTGCTCGACAAGGGTTTGGAAAAGTATCCCGCCAATCCGGTATTGCTTTATCTCAAGGCCCTGATTCGGGCAGGAAAGCACAATGATTTAGAGGCCAGAGGAAGACTGGAACGGGCGGCGGCGCTTGACCCGGAGTTTATCGATCCCTGGTTTTTGCTGGTGACACATTATATGGATGCCCGTGATGATGAACGGCTGGATGTGGCGCTTCGGCACATTCTTGATCATGGGGCCATAACAGATGAGACATACGACTTCAATTATAACATAATCAGCACCCTGGAGCCGGATGCCATTCTTATCACCAATGGCGATAATGACACTTACCCCGGCTGGATTCTGACTCGTATCGAGAAATACCGGCCGGATGTGGCTATTGTCAACCGCAGTCTTCTCAATACCGATTGGTATCCCCTTTACGTGATCGAAAAAGGACTGCCGCGGTATATTGAACAGCCGCAACTGAACGGTTTGCGGAGTGCAATTCTTGATGAGGTGGGCTCGGGCAAGAAAGTCGCCTCGTGTGGAATATTCAGCGATACATTGATACAGATGATTGTTGAATCGGCGACCAAGGCGGGGAGACCGGTTTATTTTGCCAAGACTGTCGAAATTACACCGGGGATTAAGAAGTATGCTGAAAACGGCAGGGATCTGGGATTGGCAATATTGGTCACACCATCCTCGACACCGTATGAAGAACAACTCAATGCGGTCTTTAAGAGCTGGTTGGATGACTTTCGAGTGGGCGGTTTGCAGAGCTGGAGACTGCAAAATTCGCCGGCTTCCGACGGTGGCCGATCCCTGATGGTAAATTATGCTTACGGAATCGCCGCCAATCTGGAGACGATAAAAAAGTCATCGCCGCAACTGTTCGTTCCGCTCTTTGACTGGTATATTAAGTATGTGGCGGAGTTAATTCCCCAGGAATCACAGGGCCGGGTCGCATATAAATGGTGCCAATTGTCGGATGTCAAAAAGATCAATGATTGGTGCAAAAAGCAGGGCATTGGTAATTGAAAGCTGATTGGGAGACGCTTCATAGAGCCCGGGCCGGTGATGAGTCGTCGTGGAGAGATCTGTGGCGGCTCCATCTGCCACGCTTGAAGGCTCTGGCATATCTGGTTACCGGATCGGTGCCAACATCTGATGATATTGCCCGGGAGACATTGATTCGCGCCATTGAAGCAAGAGTAAGAAATGAAAATGGGTCGCTCGAGGGTTTTCTCGGAACGATCGCGTACCGGCTGGCTTTGAAAGAAGTCAAACGTCATGATCGCAATATTGACATAACCGGATTTGATACGACTGACAAAAGTGATATTCCTCTCGAGAGCATATTAAAAAACGAGCGGGAAAAAATTCTTGCTGAGACAATCCGCGACCTTGATTCGGAGCACGGGGAAGCTTTAATTCTGAGATTCTACGGCGAATTGTCTTACGAAGAGATGGCGGAAATTCTTGGTGTCCCGATCGGGACAGCCAAATCACGGGTTTTCTATGCCGTCCAGTCATGCCGCAAGAAAATGCGCGAGAAAGGATTGATTATATGATGCACATTGATGAAGACAAATTACTGCAGTTTGCTTTGGGGATTCATGATGATGCCCTGGAAACAGAAAAAATCAAATTGCATCTTGCCGACTGCATAGAATGTCGCACTGCATTGGTGAAGATAAAGGATGAACTTGATTTTATGGGCAGTATCCGGGGTGACATGCCGGCGCATCCGATTCCTCTGTTGCATCCCCGGCGACGATTGTTTTCGGCTCTTCTCAGAACGGCCGCCATGCTGGCCATTGGCATATTTGTGGGGCTGGGTATTGCCCGGATGGAACAGGCCGAGCCGATTTATGTAATTCCGGCTTATATTGTACCATCACCATCCACCTATAGTCAATCCGGTCATGTTGTTCAGGAAGCGACCTATGTCAGATTAAATCATGTTATTATTCCTGCCGGGAAATGACAAAAAGATTTATTTGATTTTCTTGACTTTTCCGAAGGTCTTCTTTCGAATATTAATTCCGCGAAAAAACTATCTTGACAATTTGTTGATAGCATCTGATTATACAATCAGGGCTGATTAACGCGGCTTGTGAATTTCGAAATTTTTGAATTTTGAATATATGAATGTTCACGGTTTTATTTTTTCCGGCCGTGCCGTAAGTACTATGAATCAATTTTTTGTTGAAAGACGGAAGATATGAGTATTATAACCATCGCCAGAGCAGTCAAAAGCGGCGGCCGGGACCTGGCCGATTGTCTTGCAAAACGGCTCAATTATAAATGCCTTCACAATCGCGAAGTGATCGCCGCCTGCGCCAAAAAATACAACATCATGGAGGAGGAACTGATCAGGAAACTGGAGGAAGTTCCCGGCTTCTGGGAACGGCTCACAAAAGAACACACCAGATTTCTTGTCTATGTCCAGTCTGCCGTGGTGGAGGCGGTAAAATGCGACAATGTCGTGTATCTTGGATTGGCGGGACAAATTTTTCTGACCGGGATAAAGCATGTTTTTAAATTGCAGGTGGAGGCTCCCTTTGAAGACAGAATCCGGCGCGCAATGAAAGAGTTGAATATGGAACGGGACAAGACGGCTGCATACCTGAACGATGCCGATGAGAAAAGAAGCCGCTGGGTAAAAATTCTTTTCGGCGAGAACTGGCGGGATCTCGCTCTTTATGATCTGTCGGTAAACCTGCACAAGATGTCGATTGATACGATTTGCCGGATGGTTGTTTCTGCCATGGACACCGATGAGTTTCGAACGACAGAGCAGTCTAAAACTTCATTGGAAAACCTGTCCCTGGAATGCGAAGTGAGGGCGGCTTTTGCATCGGAGGACCTTCTCTGGAATCAAAAGATAGATGTCATCGCCAGCGGCTCCAATATTACCCTGAAAGGAATGGTCAAAAACCAGAAAATAGAACAGGAGCTGGTGGACATTGCCTCAAAGGTGGAGGGCGTCTCCAGTTGCCGGTCCAATATCGTTCTGGCCTCCAAACAACCAAAAGGGGGTATCTGGAACGATTGAGCCAACCATGAACAGCCAGTTTATATATATTTTTTAATTTCTTCCCGACCCAGCAATTCCCAAAAGAATGACTCAGGAATGGAGCATTGGCGCTCACCATTCCGGGCAAGGTTATAAGAAATATCTTTCTGCCGGAAAATCTTTGATATATATTAATCCAATTATGAGCTTTGGAAGTATATATAGAATGAAAATGAATCGGGCAATTGCGATAGCGGTTTATTTAGCATTGGCCGGCTGCAGTGGCGGCGATCCGCAGCCCTTGGGCCGCGGAATGGCGAAAGGCATCCCGGTGGAGGCTACGGTACTGCGGCCGCAACCGATAGAGAGTAAGATTTTTACGACCGGAACACTTTTGGCCAATGAGGAAGTCGAATTACGGCCGGAAGTCTCGGGGCGGATAACGGGCGTCTTTTTCGAAGAGGGGAGCAAAGTCCGGCAGGGGGATGTTCTCCTGAAAATAAACGACCGCGAACTGCAGGCGGAACTTAAACGCAAGCAGCTCGAGGAAACCCAGGCGAACGATGAATTAAGGCGCAAGAAAGCTCTGTATGATATTAATGGAATCAGCCAGGAAGATTATGACCGGGCAGTCAATGCCCTGAATATAATCCGGGCCGAACGTGAAGTGATCGAATCACAACTGGCCGAAACGGAAATCGTGGCACCGTTTGACGGAGTGATCGGCCTGCGTTATATCAGCGAGGGTTCTTATGTAACACCGACTACGCTGGTGGCAAGCATGCAGGATCTTGATCCTATCAAAGTCGAGTTTTCGGTACCTGAAAAATACTCCGGGAAACTGACGACCGGCATGAATTTGATGATACAGACAGGCGAGGCCGAGGAGAAGTACCGGGGGACGATATACGCGGTCGAAGTTAAAGTCGATCCGGCCACGCGAACACTCAAGGCCCGCGCCATCATACCGAATCCGGCAGGGCGCCTGATTCCGGGTTCATTCGCCAAAGTCGAAATTACTCTTGAACGTATAGACAATGCCATTGTCATTCCGGCCGGGGCTATTATGCCCGAGCTTGAAGGGGACAAGGTTT
>JBFMFJ010000228.1:0-5949 GCA_040752235.1 Candidatus Zixiibacteriota bacterium
GGCGGGCGCTTCTTCCCTGCGAACAACGACGCTCCCAAAGTAGTCGAGGCCTTCGACAGGTGGGTCCGCAAATGCGGCGTTACGGTAATAGTGCATTCGTCGGTTCGCTCCCTGATAGTGAAAGATGAACAGATCATGGGTGTCGAGATCAGCAACAAAGGCGGCAATATTGATTCATCTCAGGCCGACGCCGTAATAATCGCCACCGGGGGGGCTTCCTATCCGGCTACCGGCTCGACCGGAGATGGCTATCGGCTGGCCGAATCGGTCGGTCACACGGTTATCCCCGTCCGACCATCACTGGTGCCGATCGAAACAAAGGGAGATATTGCCGGGCGTCTTCAGGGAGTGAGTCTGCGCAATGTCAGTGTTCGCCTCTGGATCAACGGCAAAAAGAAAGATGAAAAATTCGGCGAAATGCTTTTCACGCATTTCGGGCTGTCCGGCCCCATTATCCTCACTCTGAGCCGGCAGATTGTCGATGCCGTCCTATCCAAAGCCAAAATTGAGCTGTCCATCGATATGAAACCGGCTCTCGATGAGCACAAACTCGATCTGCGCCTTCTTCGGGATCTCGATAGTCATGGAAAACAGAAATTCGGCACTCTCCTGAAGGCGCTTCTCCCCCGCAAAATGATTCCGGTTTGCCGGGACCTGGTCGGTATCGATCCGGACAAGCAGGGCCATCAAATATCAGCGGCTGAACGCAGGCGGCTTCGCGATTGGCTGAAGGATTTTCGCTTTGAGGTGAGCGGCTATCGCCCCTTTGAGGAGGCTATTATTACCGCCGGGGGGGTCAGCACGAAAGAGATAAATCCGCGCACCATGGAATCGCGCCTTATCAAAGGATTATATTTCGCCGGAGAGGTGATGGATATCGATGCCGACACCGGCGGTTTTAATCTGCAGGCGGCCTTTTCCACCGGCTGGCTGGCCGGCCGCTCGGCGGCGCAGGAAAAAATTTAGGGCCGACAGGCCCCTATTCTATTTTATCAAAATATTGGTCTAATTATGAAAACAATAGCCGACATTCGAGAGAACAAAAATTCTTTGGCGTGGATCATAATGGTCGCCGCTTTCGCCGTCCATGTCGCCGATGAGATGATCCATGATTTCCTTCCCTTTTACAACAGCCTTGTCATCAGCTTAAGAGCCAGATGGGGATTTTTTCCGATGCCCACTTTCTCATTCGATATCTGGCTGGGCGGCCTCATTGCTGCGGTGATAATCGGTTTTCTTATCGCTCCTATTGTTCGTCGCGGCCGATCCTTCATTCGGAAAATAACCATGGTCCTGGGATTCATTATGATTGCCAACGCCCTGGCCCATTTACTCGGGTCGCTATTTTACGGATATCTATTACCCGGTTTCTGGAGTTCGCCGATTCTGCTGCCTGCGGCGATTTTTGTCGTCTGGCGGGGTTTCACAGGTGATTGGCAGAAAAAGCATACGTCCACTGAATAATGCAATGCCGCTATTATCAGCCGAATTAATTCAATGTTGACATTTTTCATTGTATTCAATAAATATTTCTTAAATAATATATATTCCGGCTCGTTATGAAATGCTATGAGGCGATAATAACGATATGAATTATACAGGATTTATTTTATGAGTGATGAAATACTGAAGAAAATAATCACCGACATCAGACCCTGGGGAAATTTCGTTCAATATACCAATAACGAAATCTGCACGGTCAAGATTATAACGGTTGATCCCAATCAGATTCTCAGCCTCCAATCGCACAAGAAAAGAGATGAACTGTGGGTGGCGCTCGATGAGGGTCTGAAAGTCGAGCTGGATAACAAAACACTGTTACCGAAACCGGGCGATCAAATCCTTATACGGAGGGGCTCCAGACATAGGCTCGGCTCCACCGGGAAAAGAGCCCGGGTTATGGAAATATCTTTCGGCTTTTTTGACGAAAATGATATCGAGAGGTATGACGACGTCTACGGGCGGATTGATAAGGACAAAGAAAAATAATTAAGGCAAAAAAACTGAAATTCTTGTTAATTATGCGACATTTTTCTTATTATCTTTTACTTAACAAAGATGGAGTTTAATTAATGGACATCAAATTTGATCTTACAAATTTATTTGAACCTGACATCTCCTCTCCATATGGAATTTCAGAGGAGGATATGAATGGACTTTCGGATAGATTATCTGAGGCTTATAATAATATTGCGGTTGCGAGAAAGGCAGGCGAATTAATCTTTCTGGACATGCCCTATAAAAAGGATGCCAAAAACCAAATAAAACAGGTAGCCTCCAGAGTAAAGAATGAATTTGCGGATTTTGTCACTGTTGCTATCGGGGGATCCGCCCTCGGCTCCATCGCCGTATTTAATGCCCTCAGCCATCCCTTTCACAATCTGCTGACTCCTGATAAAAGAAATAATGGTCCGCGGATGTTTTTCCCTGATAACGTAGACCCTGACCGTCTCAATGCTTTGCTCAACATTCTGGACATTAAAAAAACTCTGATAAATGTCATAAGCAAGAGCGGGAGTACCGTGGAGACCATTGCCAATTTCCTTATTATCAGAAAGATGCTCATAGAAAGACTCGGTGAGAAGGCATATAAGAAGCATATACTGATTACGACTTCTGAAAGTAAAGGCGAATTAAGAAAAATAGTATCTGAGGATAATATCCCCTCACTGACAATTCCTGATAATCTGGGAGGTAGATTCTCAGTTTTATCGCCAACCGGCCTTCTGGGTGCAGCCCTTCTCGGATATGATGTGGAAGAATTCATGGCCGGAGCCAGAGCAATGGATCGTCGCCTGGCCGAAAAGGAATTCTGGAAGAATCCGGCCTATCTTTATTCCGGAGCACACTATCTGGCTGATACAAAGAAGAAATTAAATATTTTCGTGATTTTGCCCTACAGCCACGCATTGAGGACTATTTCTGACTGGTATGCTCAGTTGATCTCCGAAAGCCTTGGCAAGGAGTCGCAGGATGGCAGTCGGGTCGGTCCGACACCGGTAAAAGCCCTGGGAGTCACTGATCAACATTCTCAACTCCAGTTATATATCCAGGGGAAAATGGATAAAGTAATAACATTCGTTGCCGTCGAAAAATTCAATGCTGATCTTACAATACCTCATGCCTTCCCCGGCTATCCTTCAATCGAATATCTGGGAGGAAGTACTATCGCGGAATTGTTTGAGGCAGAGAGAAAGGCGACTGAACTTTCCCTGACAAAAAACAGCAGATTGAATTGTACTATATACCTACCGCAGATAAACCCGTACACATTGGGTCAATTGTTCTATTTCTTTGAGATGAGCGTTATAGTATTGGGCCGGCTATATGGAGTCAATCCCCTTAATCAGCCGGGAGTCGAGGAGAGCAAAGACTACGCCAAGGGACTCATGGGCAGAAAAGGATATGAAGGGAAAAAAACTGAAGTCGAGGCGGTATTCGGTGGAGAACGAAAACATTGCATTTAGGATAATATCTCAATGCATCATATCGGTCCTTTTTTAAGACTCGGCATAATTGGAGCGACAGGTACCGCATATAAACGAACATTACCTGCTCTGGTCAATTCCGAAATTTGCAGTGTCACAGCGATTCAGTGCCGTGATATGAAAATCGGCAGAGAGGTTGCAGATAAATTTAACATTTCAAAAGTATATCACGACCGTGAGGAGATGCTGGCCGAGGGTCCTATTGATGCGGTTTTTATTGCCACGCCGCCATATCTTCACAAAAATGATATCGGACTTTCCATTAAGTACGACAAACATATTATTTGCGAAAAGCCGCTTGCCTTGAACCTGAGCGAGGCGGCGCGAATAGCGGATGTCATCGGTAAGTCATCGCTGGGATTCATGCTGGCTCACCACCTCAGGCATCAGCCGGCATTTGAAAAAATCTGCAATCTTATAGAAAACAAACGAATAGGAAATGTCCTCAAAGTATGGATGCAGTGGGATTTTATAGCCGATCGTAAGGCAAAAAACGCCTCTTGGAAGTTTAATAAAGATCTCTCCGGCGGGGGGGCGTTTATAGACGTGGGCTCGCACTGCGTCGATATTGCCATCGCCTATTTTGGCCTGCCATACGGTGTCACGGCAAAATATTCCTTTCCCACTGCATCTTCGGTTGAATCCGATGCAGCTGTCACTCTTCATTATGACTCCATGGAGATATTAATCAAAGTCTCTTTCGACACGGCTCCCAGTCAAAACGACCTGGTCATTCAGGGGGAAAAAGGTCGGATCATATGTGAAAATTTCTTTTCCGAAAAATCCACACTTAAATTAGAAATTGACGGCCTTGAAAATAAATCAGAACTGATTGAATTCCCTGCCGTAAATCCTTATCGGGAAGAAGTCGAAAATTTCGCCCGCAGTTTGAAAGGGGATATCCCTGCGGGAACCGGTATCAAGGATGCCGTGAACGCCATGAGAATTATTGAGGCGGCAGAGCTTTCTGCGAGGAATGGCATTTCGGTTGGATTGGAGAATATTGCAGCACAATAAATAAAGGTGGGAGGAAGAATGCCCAAAAAATCTGAAGGAAAAACTGTCGGCAAAGGATTCCTTAACACTGAGAAAATCAAAATCAACCCCAGAATAACAGCCCTGGCCAAATCTATTATTGATAGACAGGAGTCCGGCTCCGATCCCTATCGGATTTTGCTCGGCGCCGGCGCATCTATACAATCAGGAAATCCATCCGGGGAAAAACTCGAGGAGAGCCTCCTGGAATCGCTTGGGCTGAAGAAAATACCCGAATTGTTCAAGTTACTCGAAGGGGCGACTCGTACCAGTAGTACATATTATGCCGTGTTGAAAAAACAATTCAGGAATGCCCGACCTTCCATCGGATATTATTACCTTACATATCTTTTGGCTCAAAAATATTTTGGAATGGTTTTTACTACAAACTGGGACAATCTTCTGGAATCCACGCTGGCACGATACCTGGATTATAGCGATTTTAAGGTGATCATTAAAGGGGAAGTTGACAATAATAAATTTTGTAAAATGCTCAAATCCGAAACACCTCGAGTAAAAGTTGTAAAGATTCACGGTGATTTGGAATCAAAGGAATATGATGTTACAGATAATGATTTGTTTGAAATTACAAACGACTCGATGACTATGTCTTCCCTCAGGGAATATCTCTCGCGGGACATAATAATTATCGGGCATAAAATGAACGATTCCGATATTCAACAGGCATTATATAATGGAGATATTAGTAAGGGCGGTGTTATCTGGTTCGTCTCACCCAATGGACCCAGGCCGAAGAGCTTTATTGAAAAAACCATAGCCGCGAGAGGATGCGAAAGATATTTAATAAATGCCGGCTTTGATGAATTCTTCATACAACTTGCAATGGAAATTGCAAGATATAAAATGGGAAACGACTCCAACTGGAATGATGATTTTATGAAAGTCCTGGACGGATATGAACGAGGCGCCAATTATTATTCCAATAGAAACGTGAGAACCCTGGTCAGAAGACTGTGTGCTGACATAGATGACGACGACTTTAAACCTGACTTGATAGTCTACGTACATGATCCTGAGGCTCCGGGAGGAACCGAGGTCCGCAAATGGATCGAAAAAATCGATGAATTGAAGGATATCAATGCTCAGGTTATAGAAATCATGGGAAGAAATGAAAAGGTAAAGCAAAGAAGTGCCAAATTGCTGAAACCAGATGCGGTAGTCGATAGATATAAAATAAAAAAAATACTCCTGGTCGACAGTATCACCTTCTCCGGCAATACATCCAAACTTGCCGTTGACCTGTTAAAGAAAGAATATGGCAAAAAAGATATACGACTTGGATTCCTTTCTGTCGGCAGAACATTTCTTAACAATTTAAAGAATGGAATTATCGAAGGTATCACTGAGAAAGACATATATAAGGGTGAAGAACTGGATAGGATGGAAGTATTTTTCCCCTGGGGAT
>JBFMFJ010000229.1:0-5943 GCA_040752235.1 Candidatus Zixiibacteriota bacterium
TTCTTCCTTGGTCAGGTCAGTTTTCAAACGGTGATGCATTTTGCGGCGATACATTTCCTCCCCGATACGAAATTCTCCGTTGGAGCGCGGCAGCAATTCTTTTTCGAGCCATTCGGCATAAGATTCCAACGCTGTTATCGCCTCCTTCTGCACCGGCTCGATTTCGATCTTCATTTCCGGGACAGAGTCAAGCCAGGCAATGAGATCATTTTTGATCAGATTGATCGTACCCTTTATTTGTATTATAGCAGTCTCGGTCTGGATTTGGGGCGGATTTTTCAGGTTGGTTCTGGCCTGATCGAGCAGTCCGGGAATCACCTGAAGTCTCCCCTTGACACTCTTGAGTCGATCAGCGAGCGGAGCGAAATCATTGATGAGCAGCGTATAAACGGCTCCGCCCGGATTGTACCGTCCGGGAGCCCACTCGTAAGCACGTATGGTATCCTGATCAAAGATACCCGCCTCGATCCCTTCAACCAGCATGGCATAGTCGATCTGATTGGTATCGTTCATTTTTGCCGGGTCGAGTATTTTAAGCGAATCAAGATAGGCAAGATCAAGATTCATTTGGGCTTGCATAGCGGCAGCGCTGTAATCGTTGAGCCGGTCATCATAGCGATGATCCCCCAATTCGGTTGCCCAATCGGGATTCATTTCAATTAATTTTTCAATGTACGCGTTGGCTAACTGTTTAAATCGCGCATCCTCGCTCAGTTGTCCGGCACATGATAAAAGGCCAAGCGATATAATCACCATTAAGATAATTAACAGATGTTTCATCTTCTCTCTCCTGCAGCAAATGTGAAAAATTAATTGAAGATAATTATGCCGGCCGTGTAAAGCAACCAGTATTTCCTATTTAACAATTAATATAGTCTGCGAATTTTTTACTTTTATTCGCGTATTAAATTTGATAATATATACTAATCACGAGAATTTATATGAACAGAAAACTGTATTATCTTTCGGCTTTGGTTCTCATCCTCGCGATATGTTGGGTAATATCCTGTGCAACCTTTGGTTCTTACGCCAAAGTAAAAGCCCCGGAAAAGATGAAACTGGTTAAATGTATCGCTTTGACCGAGCCGGTATTGAATCAAAAATTGGGAAGAACCATTTCGAAAGCGACTGATGAAACCTGGTACAATCTTGTCAATACCAGATTTTTGTATGCCCTTGCCGAGAACGGCATGCTTGACTATATTTGTGATGATGATCTGAAGGATGTTATAAGCCGGGCCACCAGGGATAAGGCCGATCTTGAAAAATATCATATGGCAATGGCCCGGCCGGGTCAGAATACCGATGCTGTTCTGAAAACCGAAATGGAAATCAGGCTGAAAGAGGACAACAAGGGCGATACATATGTGATAATGCAACTGCTTGATGCCAAAACCGAGGATGTCATCATTGATGTAAAATTCAACACCATGTGGGGTGTCGGCTATGTTAACAAACCGACAACCCTCATGACCATCAGAGATGGTATCAGCGGCGCGGTAGAACAACTGGCCAACCAGATGAAAAAATAAAGCCCGGCACAATCGCAATTCCCGGTCAATCGTGCCGGGAGCAAGACACTCCTTAAAACTTAATCCTTTCTCGGATAAATGATAATTATCGGCATGGATGCATGCGCGAAGACCCTTTGAGCCGGAAAATAAATGGCATAGGGATAGCTTCCGAACATGTTAAAATCGAGAGGAACAACGGCCGAGTCTTTCATGCCCGGTCCAATCGAAAGCATGTTCATGCTGAAAATGCGCTCATCGGGAAAGATGATGGTGGCATGGTCACGGGTCAGATTATTGAATGTTACCGTATCACCGGGATACAAGGTTATCTGACCGGGGGCGACAGTAAAACTGCTGCCGTCGGAGACAATGGCTGCCAGCTGAGTATTAGTGACCGGATCAATCATCTGCGAACCCTCCTTGAAATTTTGGGTGGACTGTATCGCTTTATAGATCGGCGTCAGAAAATATTGATTTTGATTCCCTTAAAATAAATACGCCTGATTTATCGATTATCGTGGATTATTTGAGCCCTTACCGGAATGATTCTCAAACCGCGAATCAGCCAGCAACCCCTGCAATTCCGGCAGACATTTTACGAATGTAAAGGGATAGCCCCCGTCAAGAGCTTTCATAATCAAATTAAGCGCCTTATCGCGAAATCCCAGTTTTTCATAAACAACCCCGGCGCGGGCCATTATAATGATATTTTCGGGAGCCAGTTCCAAAGACTGCTCGATCAATGACAGCGCTCGCGCGCTGTCGCCGGTGACGGCGCTGCATTCGGCCAGGTTGGCCAGCAATTCGGGATCGCGGGGATTGACCTTCCGCAGTTCCTCGGCCATGCCGATAGCCTTTCGATAAGCCGCCTCGGCATCGGCGGCTTTCCCGGGTATCTGGTCATAGACCGAAGCAAGGTTGGCCCATACCTGATAATCGGTACTGTCAAGCCCAATAGCTTTCTCATACATAACGGCCGCTTCATTAAAGCGATGTTCCATAAAGTGAAGGGAACCCAGATTCGAGTAGGCGCCATAATTGGGCTCGATCATCAAGGATTTTTCCCACATCGAACGGGCGTCGTCCCAACGGCCATTATAAAAATACAGGGCTCCGACATTGTTGTAATCACTGTCGCTTTCGGGCAGGAGTTTCATAACCATCTCCATTTGTTCAAAGGCATCATCCGGCCGCCCGATATAAAGATAAAACAATCCCAGGTCATAATATGCCGTCCAGTAATCCGGCTTCAATTTAATAACTTCCTCATAGGTTGCTCTGGCCTCCTCTATTCGATTGAGGATTACATAGGTGTCGGCCAGTTCACGATATGCCTTATGCGATGAGGGATCAATATCGATGGCCAGTTTGAATTCATCGATAGCGTCCTCATACTTTCCTGTACCTTTATATATGGAGCCGAGAATCACATGCGATGCGACGACACGGTTGGAAACAGCGATCGAATGGCGGCAGTTATCCAGAGCGAACTCAATCCATCCTGGGTCATTGCTTATTTGATATTTTTCCCAGTAGGCCCGACCCAGATCGGCATAGGCCATAGCATAGGCAGAGTCCTTCTCAAGCGCCAATTTGAACAGAAAGATGGATGTATCGATATTTTCGACATCACATGATTGTTGAAGGTAACCGCATGCTTTGATATAAAGTTCATAGGCCTCAGGATCGGTTGTGCCGCCCAGGGCCAGAATATGACGCTCTTCAGGCATAACCTGAAGCTCCAGTACTTCGGCCAATTCCAGGACGGTGGAATCCTGAAGAGCGGCCACATTGGAAAGCGGGGCATCAATCACAATGGAATTCAACTGCCGGCCGTTTATGGCATCGATAAGATTAAGCGTCATCCGAACATCACTACCGGTCAGTTGAACCCCCCCGGTAATAGCAAGAGTAATGCCAAAAGCACGTTTGGCCTGATTAACGCTTGTTATACTCCGTTCTCGAACCTCGCTGGCCGGGATAACCCAGAAAGAATCCTGGAATTGCTCCAGCTGCGTTATTTTGCTGGTCATGGTTTCCATCAGGCCGTCACAGAAAGCCTGGTTGGCATCATTGTGACCGATATTCGTGAAGGGAAGCACGGCCAGATATTTCCTGGCCGGGACCGTTTTTATTCCGAAAGTCCGGAATACCGCTCTTCGGGCCGACGGGACGGCAATCAATATCGCCGACATAATTATCAATATTGCCGCCAGAGCCGACAGGCCGATCCACAGACGCCGCCGCGGCAGTTTCATTGCAGCATAGAAATCCGTGCTGTCGAAACCGGGGATAGCCAATTCCCTCTTGATTCGTTTGAAATCGGTCAACATATCGCCGACATGCTGATAACGCATTTCCGGATTCTTATCCAGGGCCTTATCGATTATCTTCTGCAGGCCGGTCGGGACATTGACTTTGTATCGCGCCAGCGGTTCCGGAATGGACTGGGCGATGGCGCTGAATGTTTCCTTGACCGTTTCTTTAAGAAAGGGCTGCCGGCCGGTTATCATTTCATACAGGACAATGCCGAGCGAAAAAATGTCGCTGCGGTTGTCGGCCTGACGGCCGTTGACCTGTTCCGGTGACATATAGCCGACAGTGCCGATGGCGACTCCCTGCGGTGTCTGTCTTTCAGAACCAAGCATCGCGGCCAGCCCGAAATCAAGAAGACGGCAGCGACCTTTGCTGTCGAGAATTACATTGGATGGTTTGATGTCACGATGGATGATCCCTGAATTGTGCGCCTCGTTCAATCCTTCACAAATCTGAATGGCAAAATCGACAATGCTTTCCAGATCGAGCTCGCCGCATTTGATGACTTCATGACAATCCCGGCCTTCGACCATCTCCATAACCAGAAAGGGGCGCCCCTGGTACTCGGACACCTCGTAAATGGTCACGATATTCGGGTGATTGAGCTTGGCCGCCACCTGAGCCTCACGCCTGAAACGGGCTCGGCAGCCTTCGTCACGGCAAATATCGGAACGGAGAAATTTCAGGGCGACTCTCCGGCCCAATTCGGTATCTTCGGCCAGATAGACTTCCCCCATTCCGCCGGAGCCGATTTCCTCGATGACCTGATAATGGCCGATTCTGGTTCCCTTGGGCAGAATCAGGTACGACCGGGTCTCATCATCCTGGTTGTCCGCTCTATGCAACTAAGACCCCCTTGCGATATGAATGACCGCTTTGTGAAAGCAGTTGAACATTTGTAACTTAATAATAATTATCGTTTATGGCAATATTGAAAATGTAAAAATAATTATCCATTTTGTGGGATATTTATAGTCATATCTCCAATAATTTATACGAAATAAGGAATATATTTCCTCGGTTAATACTTGGGGCATAGATTATTACAATAAATCCCTCCGCAGCCGGTCGAAAAAGACCTCTGGAATTGGGAATCGACCTCTTTCTTTCGCCGTCAGGAAGATCAGAAACATAAGATCCCGCCGGAGTATTTTCTGCGCATTGGAAAATACGATTTGACAAAACATATACCTCCAGTTATACTTTAAATACAAAAATAATCCAATAATTCGCTCATTTAAAAGTCAACTTGGGAGGACAATATGAGATTATCCAAGGAATTAATTATCCTGGTTTCTTTACTATTAGGGATAGCTGCGTCCGGATTGTCGATGACAATCAGCGTGCCTATGGATCAGCCTACTATACAGGATGGTATAGATGCGGCATACGATTATGATACGGTTCTGGTTGCACCCGGAACATATGAGGGGCACATAAATTTCAACGGCAAGCTGGTCGTAGTAAAATCCATTTACGGTCCTCTGGAGACAATCATCACAGGTGATGCGGAAGTCTATAGCGCCCTCGTTACCTTCAACAACAATGAAACCCAGGATGCGGTTCTGGAAGGATTTACCTTGCTCGAAGGCTGGCTGGGAGTGTACTGCGAAAATTCCGCACCGACCATAAAGTATAACATCCTGAGGGACCAGCGAACGACCGAATGGGCGGCGATTTGTCTTGCCGGTCCCGGTTATCCCCCCAGCGCCGGTTTCGGCCCGGCCCAGGCGGTAATTGTCAACAATACTATAGTCAACTGCTATGGCGGCGGGATTTCATCTTTCTCGACCGAACCGCCGATAATAAAAAATAACATTATTGCATTCAACAGCAAATATGGAATCCATATACAGTCCATTCTTCTTCCTATCGATCTTTCATACAATGATGTATATGATAATAACCAGAATTATATTAATACCGTGCCGGATTCAACTTCAATCAGTGACGATCCGGATTTTACTTACAATTACAGGCTATCGCCGGCTTCGCCATGCATAGATGCCGGCGATCCCGATCCGTATTACAACGATTTTGACGGCAGCCGCAATGATATGGGAGCGGTTCCCCTCAGCGATAGTTACCTGGCGGTTTATAATATAAACTTCGG
>JBFMFJ010000230.1:0-5942 GCA_040752235.1 Candidatus Zixiibacteriota bacterium
CGCATCCCTGTAAGAAAGTTTCAGCAGTTTCGCCGCTCCGTAAGTCAGCCAGAAAATGACATTAGTCTGAATAAAAAGAGGTATCGCAATCCAGAGGATAGTAAGCGGATTTGAAAGAATTACTTCTCCCTTAAATGAAAACAGCAGTACCAGCGTTATCAGAAGGGCAATGATGGTAATCGGGGTGAGGATATGAAGGAATTTTTCCTTGAACCAGCTCTCCCCTTTTGCCTTTATAATCCATCGGCGCGAGAAATAACCGGCCACCAGCGGCAAGGCCACATAGATACCGATTGAAAGGAGCAGCGCCTGCCATGGGACCGGGAGCCGCCCGACGCCGAGTAAAAAACCGCCAAGAGGGCCGTAGAGCAACAGCATTGTCAGAGAATTGATGGCTACCATAATGAGCGTATGCCCGTCATTGCCCTTGGCGAGATAACCCCAGACCAGAACCATGGCGGTGCAGGGTGCAATACCGAGCAGGATGCATCCGGCCAGATAACTTCGCCACAACGGCACCTGAAGAACTTTAATGCCGTCCAGCAACACAACCGTGCCGTCCCCATGGGTCGCCCCGACGGGGAGATCAAGTCCCAGCGGCAGTTTGACATAATCGACCGCATCAGGGCCAATGAATGTGTAAAACAACGTGCCCAGGAAAAATATGGCAATGGCATACATGGTGAACGGCTTTATCATCCAGTTGACAATCAGGGTCAGGCCGACCGGTTTGATAGTCTTACCTGCCCGGACGATCTCGGCGAAATCAATCTTGACCATGATGGGATACATCATGAAAAACAGGCAGACAGCTATCGGAATTGAAACCACAGGGGCATCATTAACGCTAATGGCAAGGCCGTCCAGAAAAGTCGCCACTCCCGGCGCTATTTTACCAAGAGCGATACCGCCCAGGATGCAGAGAATAACCCAGACTGTCAAATATTTCTCAAAGACATTGAGCCCGCCCGGCTCCTTTGTAATACATGCCTTCGCCGCCATATTGACTCCTTTATTCCGTCTTATCCAAAGATTCGGGCAGTGTTTCCACAAATGCCCTGATTTCATCCCGCACACGACGATAATGTCTTAGTGCCTCTTCCTCATTCGCAGCACCCGCCGCCAATTTTGGAGGATCATTGAATCCATGGTGAATAACTTTCGCACTTCCGGGAAAGATCGGGCATTGTTCGGCAGCAAGGTCGCAAACGGTAATGACGACATCGAATTGTATGTGCATTAATTCATTCACATGGGTCGAGCATTGATGTGAGATATCGACCCCAGCTTCAGCCATTACCCTGACCGCGCGCGGATTGAGGCCGTGCGTTTCTATCCCGGCCGACCAGGCTTCAATCCTGTCGCTTTTGAGATGCCGTGTCCAGCCTTCCGCCATCTGGGAGCGGCAGGAATTACCGGTGCACAAAAAAAGAATTTTCATTTTTTCCTGTTTAATCATAGAATCAACTTATGATAGAATCCCATTAAATCGGTAATCCGAAAATATAAATCAGACTATAGTAAATCCCCACGATGATAAATATCACAGCCGTAAGACGGCGGGCCCATATTTCGAACTGTGTCAGTTTGTTGAATATTTTACTGACGGCACCGGCGCCGAATCCGACCACAAAGGCAAACAGCACCACCGGCAGGGCGGTGCCGATTCCATAGAGCGACGGCATCACGAAACTGGAATTGTGCCGCACCGCCAGGGGAATCAATGAACCGAAAAATAGCGCCGCCGATACCGGGCATAACGAAAGAGCGAATATTAATCCAAGCAATCCGGCTCCCCAGATTCCGTACCGGGCCGCCCTGTCCTGCAGTTTGGTGCTTATTCCGAATGAGGGAAGGTTAAGCGGGATAATACCAAGCAGGATGATGCCGACGACAATCAAGATCGGGCCGAGCACTTTATTAATGTAATCCTGCAGGAAAAACGACAGCTCCGACATCGATAGTAAACTGGCGACAATGATTACACCAAGCGCAATGTACACCAGCATGCGCCCCAGCATGTACATCAACCCCGAAAGAAGCACCATCCGCGGACTGCCGACCTTCCTACCGATAAAACTAATGGCCGCTATATTGGTCGCCAGTGGACAGGGGCTGATGGATGTAAGAATGCCCAGCCAGACGGCGGAAGCCGCCCCGATAAAAAATTGATCCATTATTTCTTTTCCAGGTATCCGGTTATTTCGGTTTGGACGTACTTCATGAATTCATCTTTGTTGCCCACCAGCTCCCAGATCTTTTCAAGGTTTTTCCATTCGGTTTCTTTTCCGTCCACGACATGCGACACTATCACCGACTTGGTATAAAGCTTGTAATCGTCGATAAAGTGCTTGTTCGGTTCCTCATCGATATTCACCACATGCCATTCAATGGCGCCCGATTTCAACTGCCCGTCAAAACCGGTCTGGACCGCTTCGGTGGAATAAGCTTCGAGCTTTTTGCAGGTGGCGCAGCGACGGTCGCCATGGAAATAATAGGCGATGATTTTATCGGACGGGCTTATCTGTTCGGTAACAGCAGCGCTATCGACTTTGTCAACAGTCATGGTTGAATCGCCGCCCGATTGGACCGTCTTCTGAGCTTCAGCGGATACTTCTTCATCTGTGCCGCCGGCATTAAGAATCGAAAATCCTGCCAGCAGGAAGAACAACGTCATCACGTAAATGAATACCTTACACTTCATATCAAAACTCCTCATGCCAAAATATTTAAGAGCAATTCTTTATTTCAACATTTCCTTTATTTCATCTACCGAAGGCACTCGCCCAACGGATTTCACTTCGCCGTCAATTACCAGCGCCGGCGTCATAGCGACACCATATTTCATGATCTCCTGAATATCGGTCACCTTATTAAGAATGTAATGCTCTCCGACTGCATCAACGGCATCTTTGGCTGTATCATACAATTTATTGCACTTGGCACAGCCGGTACCGAGAATTAGTATCTTCTTCATTTTATCCTCCGATTAAAATATCGCTCCGTAAATCATCCCGGTCGCCGCGGCCATAACAATCACCAGGGTTACGAACACGACCGTCTTTTTGGTTCCCATAATACTCCTGATGACCAGCATATTGGGAAGTGACAGTGCCGGTCCGGCCAGAAGCAGCGCCAGCGCGGGCCCTTTGCCCATACCGCTGCCGATCAATCCCTGCAGAATAGGGACCTCGGTCAAAGTGGCGAAATACATGAAAGCTCCCGCCACTGATGCAAACATATTGGCCGCGATAGAATTCCCCCCGACCGCGCGGCTGACCCATTCCGAAGGAATGATCCCCTCAAATCCGGGGCGTCCCAGGAAAAAGCCGGCGGCGAGAACACCGAAAAACAACAGCGGCATGATTTTTTTGGCAAATCCCCAGCTTTCCTCAAACCAACTCCCGGTTTCGCCCTTGTCACTGGCGGTAATTATCGAAAGTCCGATAACCGCCGCAGCGAATGGAATCATTGGGTGTTCGTGAAATACAATCGCCAATATGATGGTCGGAATCGATATCGCCAGCATTTTCCACCACTTGATCTCGAACCATAAAACCAGAACGACCGCGAATATAATTGAGAAAATACCGGTGATAGGCCATTTGTATGAATAAACAAAACTCCAGAACCCGCCCACCTGATCCGGTTTGCCCCAGTTGGCGAAAATCAGTATCGCCACCATGGCTGCGAAATAGACAATGTTTTTCCAGAGAGGACGCTTCACCTCCGGCTCCGGCATGGCCATCTGAGCATTGACCCTGGCGGTTTCTTCCTTGATGAATATGAGGTGCATCAGCAGTCCGATAACGACACTGAAAACAATTGCCCCGACGGCACGGGCGATACCAAGCTCCAATCCCAGAACGCGGGCGGTCAGGATGATTGCCAAAACATTAATGGCCGGGCCGGAATACAGGAAAGCGATCGCCGGGCCGAGTCCGGCTCCCATACGATAGATGCCGGCAAAAAGCGGCAATACGGTGCAGGAGCATACGGCCAGTATCGAACCTGAAGTCGCCGCGACACCATAAGCCAGAATTTTTTTGGCCTTGGCGCCGAGATATTTCATGACCGAAGCCTGACTGATAAAAACAGCAATAGCGCCGGCAATAAAGAAGGCCGGGATAAGACAAAGAATGACATGCTCCTGCGCATACCATTTGGTCAGGTAAAACGCTTCCATAACGCCATTTTTCAGCCGCAGGGAATCAATTGGGAGATAAAAGAAGGCCAGGAAGACGGCGATAATCGCCGCCAGTGGTTTCCATTCGGATTTCCAGAGCATATTCTGTTCCGTACCGGTTACTTTTTCAAAAGTTGCAGTTGCTCGGTGGCGTTGGACTTAAGGACCGATTCGACACAACCGAAGAAATTCAGGACACAGGGCACCCGTAATTTGTAGTACACCTGCGAGCCCCGTTTTTCATCGATGATAATACCGACACTTTTCAGGATCGACAGATGTTTCGACACGGTGGAGGTGTCGGCGCCGATCATTTCGGTCAATTCGGCGACACATTTTTCATGGCGCGATAGTTCATCGACAATAAACAATCGGGTCGGGTGGGCCATCGCCTTGACTATTTTGGCCCTGGCTTCGAACAGGGCCTGTTGTTTCTTATCCATATCAAACCTCGACTAATTTTCCGCCCAAAAACATTTGGCAATATAGCCAAATGACCAAGAGTTGTCAAGATATTAAAGAGAATTTCGGGATAATCGGTTTAGTTATTAGGGCTTGAGAAGTTTTTTATTTCGCCGATATATTTAAAATAGCGGCAATACATGAGATTCTGTCGTGAACCGTAACGCGTTGGAGCACAATATGTTTTTGAAAGCAACAAAAAATACCGGGGGTTTTACCCTGATCGAACTGGTTATTATAATTATTGTTATAGGCATTCTGGCGGCGGTGGCGATCCCGAGATTGTTCTCGGTCACCAATGAAGCCGAAACGGCCACCGTGGCCAATATGGTTGCCAGCCTGGAATCGGCCATGTCTATTTATACCGCCCGGCAATATTTGCGGGCGCAGCCGATAGAAGTCCATAATCCTTTCGATGATCTCTCCAATATCCCGGCCAATTACAACGGTGCGATCGATCCGGTCGATCCGAATAACACACCCGACGGCACCTGGTCATGGCGCACCGACGATAACTGGATAATCTATAACCCGCGTTCACCGATAAGCGGCGGCATGATGGTTAACGGCGAGAGTTTTATTGCCTATCAGGTTCAGACCGTTCTTGATGGAACCGATGTGGTCGGTTTGAGACTGACGACCACCGATTTATATGAATATGATTGGCAATAAATAAAGTGTGCATAAAAGAAAGACTGAAGGCGGCTGCGGCCGCCTTTTTTATTGTCTGTCACCGGCTCTCTTTGTCGATTTTATCTTCCAGCCAGCCGATTCTGACATCGGCATCCCGGTCCCGGCGCGGAACATAAGGCTTGATATCCAGAAGCGGTGTGCCGTCAAGCATATCAAGATCGGCGATATGCAGTGTTGTACCCTCGATACGAAGCAGACGCACGATGGAAATGCCGATCGGGTTCGGCCGGTGTGGCGAACGAGTGGCAAAAAGACCATGCGGCTTGTCATCCAGAGGAGGAATTACTTTTAACCTGTAATCAGTGGAACGATGCAAAAAGAAAATCAACTCGATATGCGAAAACCCCTCCAGATCGGCCAGCCCTTCTTCGAATTCAGGATATAATTCAACTGTCCCATTGACGCCCTGGCCCATCGCCGGGCTACGCGGTGTGTCTTTTGGTTCCTGGAACGGTGTATGTATGACTCCGATCGGCTTGAACTGTATCGACTCCATGATCAGACTCCCCTGTTTTGATTAAAATTTTAATATATTCAAACAATACGTCGGAGGTCAATTATTGAAAACAATATTAATTGACAAAGATTCTCCCCTGCCGTT
>JBFMFJ010000231.1:0-5938 GCA_040752235.1 Candidatus Zixiibacteriota bacterium
ATAATCAAAAACAGAATATATGCCGCCGCCGATGCATACCCGAATTCGAAACGACTCAGACCGGTATCATAAATAAAATAAACCGCTGTAGAGCTGCCATACCGCCCTTTGGTCATGACATAAATCTCGACAAAGACCTGAAATGATTTGATAGTATTGATAACGATTATAAATAATGTGACCGGTTTCAAAAGCGGCAGAGTTATCGAGAAAAACTTTCTGGAAGCGCCCGCCCCGGCTACTTCAGCTGCTTCATATAATTCTTCAGGTATTGATTTTAATCCGGCCAGGAACAATAACATATAATATCCCACCGACATCCAGATATCCATCGCCATAATCGAGTACAAAGCAGTCTGATTGGAAAGCAAAAAGCCGTTCGGCGGTGGCGACAGGCCAATCATATCAGCCAGGGCATGTATATAACCGCCGCGCGAATACAGGTTGGTGAATATCAGGGCAATTACCACCATTGATGTTATCGACGGCATAAAATAGGCGGAACGGAACAAGGTCCGACCGGGGAAATTTTTATTCAGCAACAGGGCGAAGGCCAGCGCAATCACCGTCGTGAAAGGAATCGTCCCGACAACAAAGATGAAAGTATTTTTAAGGGCTGTTAGAAATTCCTTATCGGAGAGAAGTGCGGAAAAATTGTTTAAGCCGACCCAGTTGTAGGTCGGCTTGAGAAGTTTATAATCCGTAAATCCGAGGTAAAGCGAAAACAGCAGGGGAAAGAGCCAGAATACCAGAAATGTCAACACCCACGGTGAGGTAAACAAATAACCGGCGGACTGGCTTTTTTTCATTCATTGAAAATCAACTCTTTTATTTTCTTATTTGCCTCATAGAGCGACTCGGCAATCGGAGCATCATTGAAAAGAACATCCTCAAGAGTCTTCTCTATTATGTCTTCAACATATACCCACTGGGGTGTGGCCGGCACCATCTCCGACATATTCATCTGTTTGACAAATGTCTGCAAATTCACATCGGAAGTAAAAAATTCATCGGTCGTGGCCGCTTTGCTTGACGGATTCGCCGAGTAATTGGCCTTACAGAAGAGCAGTTGATTGTCTTTGTTGGTGATGAAATCAATAAATCGAGCCGCTTCCTGCTTGTTCGGCGAATTGGCGCTTACCGCGAGGAATTCGCCGCCGGCGAATGATTTCCCGGGGAATTGCGGTCCGGGAATGAGTGTCGTTACGAAGTCAAGCTGGATATTTTCGTTTTTGATCCGCTTGAGCAGCCAGTCGCCGGAAATAATCACACCAATCTTTCCATCAAGGAAAGCGTCTTCCAGGCGCCTTTGAGTATCCACCATCGAGCAGCTGTCACTCAGTTCCTTGTAGAGCTTCAGGGCGCGATATGCCTTATCACTGGAGAAAACGGCGTACTTGCCGTCAAGACTTACGATACGCCCGTCGGCAGCCCAGAAAAACGGCAGGAATTTTTTATACAGGCGATGTTTCTCGGCGGCATTGGAGCCGAAACCATAAATATCTTTTCCGAGCGAGTCACTCTTGTAACAGACCTGTTTCAACTGATCCCAGTTGATCGGTATAAAGTTTTCGCCCAATCCCGATTTTCGCAATAAGTCGCGATTTATGAACAAGACCCTTGTTCCGAGAATCCAGGGGCGTGCATAAATACGGTTTTTCCAGATCCCGGCCGACCATCCCAGGAAATTGGCACTGTCCTTAATAACATCATCGGTAATGTCGGCCAGTTGACCTGCCGATGAAAACTCCGCCACCCAGTCCGAACCCAGTTCGACAATATCAGGAGCAGTTCCTGAGGAAAAAGCGATCACGATTTTCTCATGGCCGTCGGCCCAGGTCAAATCAGTCAAATTAACTTTTACATTGGGATTGGCCGCTTCATAATCGGCCACCATTTTTTCGATCGTCGGCTTGATGGCCGGGTCGGTCCAGAATTGCCACCATTCAAGGGTAACCTGACCCGATTTCTGCTGTTCGCCCGAGCAGAAAATAATTCCGACCGTCGACAAAAGAATTGCTGTTAGAATGATATATTTTTTCATAAAAGCGAGGATATAATCACAACTCACCGATGTCAAGTCAAACTTTTTGTTGATTTAATATCACAATAAACATTTACTTTTTTCTATGCGATCTTTTTGGAGGATTTCGATATTTTTTCTCGGCCTAATCGCCGCTGCTAATCCGGTATATGCCTCTAATGGTGACGAAAAAACCGGGGCCTGGCTTAATTTCGACACCGTCACCACGCTCATCTTTTCCATTATTTCGCTTTTGATCGTACTTTATGCTATCTGGTCGGTCAAATCGGGAAGGAAATTCAAAATCAGGGATATCCCCGGACTCAAGGCGGTCGATGAAGCGGTCGGCCGTGCCACCGAGATGGGGTCTCCGATATTATATACCCCCGGCTGGGGCGGCGACATTCAAAGACCGACGACCATTGCCTCGATGAATATTCTATCATCGGTGGCCGCGAAAACCGCCGAATATGATACCAGGCTGATTTACCCGACCCATGACCCGGTAATAATGGCAGTGGCACAGGAGGTGGTCAGGGAAGCCGCCATCAGGGCAGGACATGCCGATCGTTTTCGGGCCGATGATGTCTTTTATATCTCATCATCCCAATTCGGATACGCCGCGGCCGTGGACGGTATCATCAGTCGTGAAAAGCCGGCTTCGATATTTCTTCTTGGAACATTCGAAGCCGAATCGCTGATTCTGGCCGAGACCGGTAATGCCATCGGTTCGATACAGATTGCCGGCACCGATTCCACCATCCAGCTCGCCTTTTTCATCGTTGCCTGCGATTATACTTTGATCGGTGAAGAGCTATTCGCCGCCTCCGGTTACCTGTCGCGAAATGAATCAATTTTGTCATCGGTCAAGGCGCAGGATATTATAAAAATCATGATCGCGTTGTTCATAGTCGTGGCGATGATATGGGCCACGATTGACCCGTCATCGAAATGGTGGGTATTTTAATGCGTACCAAAATCCCGCTGATCATTTGTCTTGTTTTTGGTGTCATTATGTTTGCCCAGTATTTTTCCTCGCACCCGCTGGCGCTGAAAGTCTATAACAACATTCTGGAATGGTGGCAGATTATTTTTGCTTTCACACTATTTATAGGTGTGCTGGCTTTTGTCAAAAACAACCTGAAAAACATCAGCCGCGGCAAAGAACCGATCTATAAATTAATCGGTCTTTTGGGACTTGTGCTGATGCCGATTCTGGCTATCGCTGGCGGCACCGGCATCGATTCGCCGTTTATGTGGTCGTTCGACAATATGCTGGCCCCGATGCAGGCGACGGTCTTTTCGCTGCTGGCATTCTTTGTCGCCTCGGCATCATACCGCGGTTTTCGAGCCCGCACCGTTTCAGCCACCATATTGTTATTGACTGCCTTGATCGTACTTCTCGGACGCATTCCATTAGCCGAAATGGTATCGGAGTCTTTTCCCAAATTAACCTTCTGGATTCAAAGTTATCCGTCGATGGCGGCCCGCCGTGCCATTTTGATCGGCATCGGTTTAGGGTCAATGACGACCGCCCTGCGCGTTATCCTCGGAATCGAAAGAACTTATTTGAGGGGGGAATGATGGATCGATTGCGCACCAGATGGATAATATTCTCGGGACTGGCGATTGTTGTCATTATTGCCTACATGATAACGGTAAAGTTCAAGACGGCACCTTCGCCCGCGACCCTTAAAGCATATGATTACATCGAGAGCCTTCCGGAATCATCGGTTGTTATTTTTTCGTTCGATCATGAAGCTTCATCTCTTCCAGAGATCAAACCGATCGCACTGGCTTTGCTGCGCCATACATTCAAAAATAATATAAGAATCATCGGACTGTCTTTGTTCGCCGAAGGAACGTCGATAGGTTTCAATCTGCTGAACAAGACAGCGGCGGAGTACGGTAAAGTATATGGCCGTGATTATGTCTTTCTTGGCTTCAAACCGCAGTACATCTCGGCCATTTTGGGGATGGGCGAGTCGATCAAACGGGTTTTCCCTGCGGATTATCTCGGCAATGCCGTGGATTCGCTGCCGATCATGCAGGGCATTGAGAATTATGATAATATTGCCATGGTTGTATCGATTGCCGATGGCGACCGAACGGTACAGTGGGTGGAATATGCCGGGGCAAGATACAAACAGGCGGTCATGGCCGGATTGACAGCCGCGATGATTACTTCCTATGATCCGTATTTATCATCGGAACAACTTTATGCCGTCGTAGGCGGTTTGCGCGGTGCGGCCGAATACGAGAATCTGCTTGAGCAGCGCGGCGGCGGTTCACGGGGCATGCTGGCACAA
Organism: Candidatus Zixiibacteriota bacterium; assembly: GCA_040752235.1. Lineage (GTDB taxonomy): Bacteria > Zixibacteria > MSB-5A5 > GN15 > PGXB01 > PGXB01. The sequence goes on from JBFMFJ010000231.1 coordinate 4,333, forward strand.
TCGGCGGCGCACCTTTATATAATTGTCCTTGTCGTCGTCGGGAATATCGTTTACTTCAGAAGCCGGCGCAGAAGAGGAGAGGCATAAGATGGATATCGGTGTTCTCGTTGCCGGGCTTCTCACTCTGGCGATATTTTCATTTTTGTATAAAGATAATCCGGTCTATAAGGCAGCGGAATCATGGCTGATCGGTTTGTCGATCGGATATGCTCTGGTTATCTTCTGGCAGACGACCATTGTCGATCTGTTGTTCCGACCTCTCTTTTCGGGTGGCAGATTAATCCTGATCATACCATTGGCTCTTGGCCTGATGATGTTCAGCCGTTTTTCGCGGCGGACGGCCTGGATATCGCGGATTCCAATTGCTTTTATGATCGGAGCCGGAGCCGGTGTGGCTATTCCGGCTATGTTGTACGCCCGAACCCTGAAACAAATGTCGGCCTGCGTTATGCCTGTCGTGGAAAACGGGTCATTTAATATCGAAGCCCTGGTGGTGGCCGTCGGCGTTATCTCGACCCTGGCTTATTTTTATTTCAGCCGCGAGCATAAAGGTTTTGTCGGCAAGACCGCCCGGCTGGGCACATATTTCCTGATGATCTTCTTCGGCGCGACCTTCGGTTATACGGTTATGTCGCGAATGTCGACATTTATCGGGCGCATTGATTTTCTCTTAATTGATTTTCTCCATTTGATAAAATGATTTGTCCCAGTTGCCGGACCAAGATGACTGAGCAGAAACGCTCGTTCCACAAAAGACGCAAATGGATCTGTCCCAAATGCGGACGCGTTCGGTTTCAGGAAATTAAAAAAGACAAAAACAAGGAAAATAAGTGATTGCAACAATCGAATATTTGTTGCGTATTCCGGTATATCAATTCGGAAACATGACCTATGGAAATAAAAATCGGAACATCCGGATATAGTTTTGATGACTGGAAAGGCGCTTTTTACCCGCCCGACATTCAAAAAGGAAAGATGTTCGATTATTATATTCAGCATTTCAAATGCGTCGAAATCAATTCCACCTACTATCGTATCCCGCATCCGGCGGTCATGGCCAATATCGAAAAAAAGTCACCGCCCGATTTTGAATTCATCGTCAAAACCCCCGACATCCTGACGCATAAAAGGAAAAACATCGAAACGGCGGCTAAAACCTTCGATGAATGCCTGAAACCGATGATCGATGCGGGGAAATTGAAAGGCGTCCTGGCCCAGTTTCCGTATTCCTTCAAATTTAATCAGGCCAATATCGATTATCTGAAATATTGCCGGGAATTGCTGGCGAATCATAGTCTTTTTGTGGAGTTTCGACACAACAGCTGGGTCAATCGGAGTATGTACGATACCTTCAAGGCGGATGGCATTGGCTATGTGTCGGTCGATGAACCGCCGCTGTCGGGACTTCTCGCGCCTGATTTTTTTAACACGACTGAAAATGCCTATATCAGGTTTCATGGCCGCAATTCGGAGCATTGGTGGCAGGGAGGAGCCTTGCGGTATGATTATGACTATACCATAGAAGAGCTCGATCAGTGGAAAGAGAAAATCAAAAAACGCGAAGATAAATTCAAAAAACTGTACATTTTCTTCAACAATTGCCATC
>JBFMFJ010000232.1:0-5929 GCA_040752235.1 Candidatus Zixiibacteriota bacterium
ATTTCATTACGCACTTTTAAAACAACCGCATCGATTTTCCAGTACGGGTAATATATTGGGATAGCTGTCAGGCCCGGGCCGCTAAGCGACAGGGCGTTTTGCTTCAAGTAGCGGTCAAGATGAAATCTGACCTCGCGCAGCGGTTTCTCGCTCCGGATAAAATATGCCGAAGGAATCTCCGGCATATTGATTCTTAAATTCGAGCCGCAATGACTGCAATTAAGAACAAAAAGGTCCGACTGTATCTCCAGTCCGCCACCGCATCCGGGGCAGGAGACACCGATATAAAAACCCTCTTTCCTACTGCTGATCTGATCCTTCATTGACTTTCTTTCCGCAGTTGCCGCAGAATTTTGAGCCCTGGATCAGTTCCGCTGAACAGTGCGGACATTTCAGCTTGGCGTCGAGCTTATAGCCGCAAAACATGCAGAAATTTGCTTCTGAAGGGAGCTCATGACTGCATGACGGGCAGATATTCTGGGCCACCATAATGTGACCGCAGCGATAGCAGTAGCGGGACTGCTCCGGTGTGTCCGCATGGCATTTGGGGCAGGTGACGGTCGGAATCGATTCGCGCTTAAGGTCTTTCTGTTCCGGGTTGAAGACACTGGTCAATACCCCCGGCATCATCATTCCAATACCGGCGGCAACACCGGCACCGGCGCCGGATCCGGCCGGTCCGCCCGCCGTGCCCAGACCTCTGGCCATCTCGAACTTAAGGAACTTGTCGAGATCACCGACAGCCTCGAGTCCGGACCGCTGGTCAATCATCTGCGAGACTTCTTCCGGCGGCGTAATCGATGAAATATAGAAATCGGTCAATTCCAAACCATATTTTTCGAATTCAACCTTTACGATTTCCTTGAATTGGCCGGCCAGTTCGGTGTAAATGGCCGGCAGGTCAAGAACGGTATTTAGCTTTTCACCCAGCAGGTCATTCAGGCGGGCCGTGATGACATCACGCAGATAGCTTTGAATATCGTCGGTAGTATATTTGGCCTGCCGCCCGACGATTGTATTCAAAAACAGGGTCGGCTGGGTTATTTTCATGGTAAAGGCGCCATGACCGCGGAGTCTTATCAGTCCCAGTTTGCTGTCTTTGAAAGTGACGGGATGCGACGTTCCCCACTTTAAGTTTGTAAATGTCTTAAGGTTAACAAAATAGACCTCGGCCCTGAAGGGGGAGTTAAAGCCGAACGGAAATGACAGAAGTCTGGTTAGAATCGGAATGTTCAGAGTAGACAAAGTGTGACGGCCGACTGAGAATGAATCGCAGGCATGGCCATCCTTAAAAAACAACGCCATCTGGCTGTCCCTGACAATCAATTGGGCACCGAACTTGAAATCCGCCGAGCCTTGCTGAGGAATGCGATAAATCATTTCCTCGCCGGTAGGATCAAGCCATTCAATTACTTCAATTAATAATGACATGATTAATCCTTAATATTTTGGGCTTTTATAAGGATTTTCGACAGGGAGCGCAATTTCCTTGACGGTATGCTCAAATTTTGTATAAAATTATTTGATTTTAAACTGGTTTTGTCTATTATTGAATTTGGGTGTGGATAACCCATAGGGATAAAACGGCCTGGAATTACGGGCCTTTTTCCAGTCAGATTCAAACATGACATTAGTCACTTTGCTGATGAGGGGCGTCACGTCATATGATGCCTGTCGACAACTGAATTTCTTGGCAAAAAAGGACTGATTATGTCTGACCATATTTGTTTTTTCAGGCGTATTTTTCTGGCATCGGCGGTCATAATTTTGCTTTTTTCGTCGGCGTTTGGTCAAAAATGGGGTAAAGTAAGCGATGAGGAATTAATGCAGGGACCGCCCAATGATTACCCCGAGGCCAATGCCATTGTATTATTTGATGTCGGCCGCATGGAAGTCTCCATAGAGCGGGTGGAATTGTACCGCCATGTTCGGATTAAAATATTGAACAGGGCGGGAGTCGATGAAGTCGGCGATGTTGGTTTCTCATATGATGAGGAAGACAAAATCAAGGGTTTGCAGGCCCAGACCATCACTCCCGACGGAAGTAAGATTAAAGTCGATAAAAAGGACTTCTTCACTAAAAAGCCGGGCGGTCATGAATATATTACCTTTGCTTTTCCCTCGCTCGATTCCGGCTGCATCATTGAATATAAATATACCAACAGTAATGAAAGACTGCATCGCCTCGACGCCTGGTATTTCCAGGGTGATTTATATACTCTTTACTCCGAATTTTCCCTGATCCTGAATCCGGGGTTTGTTTATTCCTCGGCCACGGTCCAGCTTCCGCCCGAAAAACGGGAGCCCGAGACCGAGTACCTGCCCAATCCGGATGATATGTACGGCCGTAGAAATCAAAAATTCACATGGCGGCTGACTGATCTGCCGCCTATTAAAGATGAACCTTACATGAGTTTTCGCGATAACTACCTGGCCTCGATTTACAACCAGCTTGTTTCATATGAAACCGCCCACTCTAAGTGGGATTACATCAAGGGCTGGCCCGACATCGGTGAGAAATTTCAGACTTTCATTGAGGAGTATGTTGACAGGAAAAAGGATGTCGGCAAAATTACGGACAGCCTTATTGCCGGCCTGACCGATCCTCTCGACAAGGCCAAAGCGATATATGAATATATCATCAAAGAAATAAAAACTCATGAGAATGACCGGGGTTACTATTTTTCGAATGATAAAATGTCGACCATGCTCGAAAATAAATCCGGCACGGGTGATGAGAAAAATGTCCTGCTGACGCAGATGTTGAAATCAGCCGGGCTGTCGGCATGGCCGGTGCTGATCGGGACTCGTGACAAAACTGTTTTCAACCCAAAACTGTACCAGACTCAGCAGTTCAATCGTATTATCACATTCGTCGATATAAAACCGACATTTTATTACCTGGATGCCACTTCCGGTTACTGCCCTTTCGGTGTGCTGCCTCCCGAATCCCGTGCCACAGGCGGCCTGCTGATTGACGGGCGAAATTCGGAACTGGTCAAAATTGTGGTCGATGAAACGAAGGCCTATCGGAAAGACATGACTTACATGACGATTGACACCGACGGCGTCGCCAGGTGCTCGACCTCGGTACAATTTTGCGGTTACTTCGCCTCCAGTTATGGCGAAAGATGGGATACAAAGCAGCCCGATGATTTCGTCAAGGATTATTTCCTGGACAAGCTCGACGTAGCATACGATATGGATACTCTAAATTTCAGTCAGGACAGCCTTGGCATGCTGGAACTTGATATCACTTATTCGCTGGATGATTATGTCCGCCGGCTTGACAATAATGTGGTCCTTAAACCGATACAGTATTATTTTCGGGAAAATCCCTTCAAGAGCGAAAAAAGATTCTTCCCGGTGGATTTCAATTTTCCTTTTGTATATCAGAACGTCGTCAAGATGACATTCAATGACGATGTCGTTTCGCAAACGCTTCCTGAACCGCTTAATCTTGAAATTCCGGGAGCTTCCTATACCCGGTCATGCATGTCCGACGGCACAAATATTATAATTCAGAGCCAATTGTCTGTTGATAATCCTTATTTTCCTCAGGAATCGTATTCACGATTAAGGGAATTCTTTGTTCAGGCAACGGCGGCGGTCGAAGATGAAATTGTCGTGAGTATTGCTTCCGAATAGGCGGCCGTGAATGTCTCGATGGCTGATTACGTTGTTATTCATTTTCCTTCCTTCAGCCCTTGGCGGCATTGAAGTAAATGACATTTATGCCGGTGCCGATGCCATCTATAACTATAAAATCTGGGAATGCGAGATAAAAGGCGATCAAGCCGAAGTTCAAACTCGATTCAGCGTGACCATCCTGAATGCTCGCGGCACGGACTACAACGGTGTTGTCGAGTACGAAAACGATTTCCGGAAAATAAAACGATTAAAAGTCAGACTGCTGGATGCCAATGGCAACATTATCGCGGAAGACGATAAAAAGGATTTAAACAAGGCCTGCGGTTTCGGTGATAGTTATGAGCTTTACAGCGATGTTTGCACGTATTACAAGGAGTATGCCTTACAAAAATATCCTTATACCGTCGAATACGAATTGATTTATGATGTCAAATCATTGTTTTTCTGGCAGGGGGCGAAATTTCAGCATTATATTCCTGTCAGAAAGGCCTCATATCGATTGATCTGCCCGTCCGACTTTACATTCAAATATAAATGCTATGGTTTAAATATTGAACCGAGCGTCGCACCAGAAGGTGACAAGATTATATATACATGGGAAAGAGATGATATTACGGCCTTGCAGCGCATAGATTCGGCTCCGGATGGTTATCCGGCAGGCGGCAGTATCTCCTTTATGGCCGACAGTCTCACTCTTGGCGATGCCGCCCTCGTGGGTGCGGATTGGAAAAATGTCGGGAAATGGCATTCGCGGCTATGGGAATCCTGCATAATAAAGGAAATTGACACTATGGTCTGGCGGCTGCCTGTCACCGATGATAAAGTCTCCACGGCACAAGCCATATATGACGAAGTTCGTGACAAAACACGCTATGTGTCGGTTTCGATTGGCATTGGCGGGTGGAAACCCGAAAACGCTGTGCTCACTCAGGATAGGGGATACGGTGACTGCAAAGGTCTGTCGGCGCTGCTTCTGTCGCGATTGCGGCTGGCCGGTATTGAAACATATCCGGTTCTGGCTTTGACCAGAGGAGATGGCCTTACCGATGTAGATTTTCCCAATGTTGTCTTTAATCATGTATTTGTCGTTTCTGTCATTGACAATGATACTATCTGGATGGATCCCACCTGCGATTTTTGCCGGTTCGGCGATTTGCCTTATGGAGATGAGAAAATAAATGTCCTGGTATCGACTGATAGCGGCGGTGTAATCGTGGTCACACCGTCATCTCAATCGGAAGATAATAAAGTCATTAAGGAAAGTCATATCTTTATTAACTCCGGCGGCGAAATGGAAATTGATGTCAAGGCCGATTATTATGGGAATTTCAGTCTGGCGAAAAGGAATAAAATGGAAAAACTCGATAATGATGAAACCAGAGCTTATCTGGCCGATCTTCTTCCGGGAGGCGAGAGGAAGTACAGTCTTCGCAATTACAATATTATGAATCTCTCGAGTATCGAACAGCCTTTGACCATCAATATGCAGCTGTCGGGGAACAAGAAAGTCGACGAGCTGAATCATGTCGTGTACATCAATCCCAATCTTCTCGAAACTCTGGGTAGTTCCGAGACTTTAAATCTGGATGGACGTGATATTCCGGTCGATTGGGGGTATCCATATACTTTACAGGATAACATTATTATCGCCTGGGATTCATCCCTGGTTTTCGACTCAATTTATATTCCTCCCGATGACGCCGTCGAGTGCGCATTGGCAAAGGCATCGTGTCATATAATAAATGCAACGGATTCAATAATTGTGAGTCTAAGCAGCAGTTTCTTTGATTATGTACTGCCGGTTGAGCAATTTGACAATTTCGAAAAATATCGCGATACAAAAAAGGCGATACTATCCCGGTACATCAGACTGTATAAAAAATCCGAATAGACTATCCGTTCATTTTACTTTTGCCAGAATGACGGCCGCAGGGCCAGAAGAATCGTAAAAATCTCCAGTCTTCCCAGGAGCATACAGATAATCAGCACCCATTTGCCCGGCATTGGAATCCAGGCATAGGTCTGGGTTGAGCCGACCCCATTCAGGCCCGGGCCGATATTGCCCAGGGTGGCGGCCACCGAGGAGATTGATGTCACCATGTCCGGTATGAATAATGTCATTACGAGGGAGCAGAAAACAAAAATCACGACAAATAGAATAAAGAAGGCCCCGATGTTTATCACCCTTTGCTCATCCATACTTAAGCCGCCGATTTTAAGAGGCGCCACCAGATGCGGTTTGATCATCTTTTTCAGCTCCCGCCAGCCGACTTTGAAT
>JBFMFJ010000233.1:0-5918 GCA_040752235.1 Candidatus Zixiibacteriota bacterium
TGGCAGGTTTTTGAAGGAGGCGGGACCCCCGGATGCTGCAATACACCGGGCGATGCCAACAATAACAACGCCGTAAACATCCTTGACGTTACTTACCTTATAAGTTACCTTTATAAGGGCGGCCCTCAGCCCGTGTGCATGCCGGAAGGCGATGCCGATGGCAATGGCAGCATAAACATTTTAGATGTAACCAGGCTGATCAGTTACCTATATAAAGGTGGGTCAGCACCTATTTGTGGCCCTGACCCATGGCCATAATTCACCAATAGACCTATAAAAAAGGCCCGTTTGATTCGGGCCTTTTTTATATTTTGCCATTTGCTTGCATTCCTTAAAGCCATTATACGTCAATTATTGGCCCCTAAAATTTCTTTTCTAATAAAATAATGTGGACAACCTGTTGACAACCAGTGTGATTTATAAAAGTCTATGTGAATAACTCACTTAGCAGGCCTGTGAGAGCCTTTTCTTTATATGGCTATGCTGATATGGAAAAATCAGGGTTAATTATGACGATTTATTCGTCCACCTGAAGGGCCGCCAGAAAGGCTTCCTGGGGAATTTCTACCCGACCAACTTGCTTAAGGCGCTTCTTACCCTCTTTTTGCCGCTCCAAAAGCTTCCGTTTTCGGGTAATATCTCCCCCATAGCACTTGGCAGTAACATTTTTCCGAAGTGGCTTTACGGTCGCCCGGGCAATAATTCGGGAGCCGATCGCCGCCTGAATTACCACCTCAAATAATTGCCGCGGAATAAGTTTGCGCAGTTTTTCGGTCAGATTTACCCCGTATTTGTAGGCTTTCTGGCGATGAATGATGACCGAAAGCGCATCCACCGGTTCCGAATTGATCAAAATATCAAGTTTGACCAAATCTGATCGCTGATAAAACGGTAATCCATAATCAAGCGAAGCATACCCCCGCGATATCGACTTCAATTTATCATAAAAATCGAAAATAATCTCCGAAAGCGGAAAGGCATAACTCAGAACCGCCCGCGATGAGGTCGGATATTCGGTGTTTTTGTATATTCCCCGCCGCTCAGTGGCCAGCCTCATGACCGCCCCCAGTGAATCCGGCAACGTGATTATCTGGGAATCGACGTATGGCTCCTCGACATGGTCGATTTTCCCCGCTTCCGGCATATCGGAAGGCGAGTCCACCACCACCCTTTCTCCCTTTATGGTATATGCGAAATACTCCACATTGGGCACGGTGTTGATAATCGTCTGGTCATATTCCCGGGCCAGTCGCTCCGTGATAATCTCCATATGCAGCATCCCCAGGAATCCGCATCGAAAACCGAATCCGAGCGCCGATGATGTTTCCGGCGTAAAAGCCAGCGAGGCATCATTCAGCTTGAGTTTCTCCAGGGCATCCCTCAGTTCGGTGTAGTCTTCCGCAATGGCCGGAAACAATCCGGAAAAAACCATCGGCTTGACCGCCACAAAATCGGGCAGTGGTTCCTGGGCTCCGCCTTTCGCCAGCGTAATTGTGTCGCCCACCCGCGTATCCGAGACATCCTTCACTCCGGCATATATATATCCCACTTCACCGGCCTGCAGCCGCTCCAAGGGAATATAGGTCAGCCGCCGGCAACCGACTTCATCCACCTCGAACTGCTTGCCATGGGAGAAAAACTTGATCAGATCACCCTTGGTTACCGATCCGTCGACTACCTTGACATAGGCCGCCGCGCCGCGATAAGCATCATAAGCCGAATCAAAAACCAGCGCCTTAAGCGGTTTCGCCTGATTTCCACGCGGCGGCGGAATCCGGTTGACAATCGCCTCGAAAAGCTTATCCACACCCTGACCGGTCTTGGCCGAGACATGCAGGATTTCATCCTCTTTGCAGCCGATCAGGTCAGTTATCTGGTCCGCGGTTTCTTTGGGACGCGCCGCCGGAAGATCGATTTTATTGACCACCGGAATTATTTCCAGATTATTTTCCAGAGCCAGAAAAAGATTGGAGACTGTCTGTGCTTCCACTCCCTGCGCGGCATCCACCACCAGCAAGACCCCTTCACAGGCCGAAAGTGCCCGGCTCACCTCATAGGTAAAATCCACATGCCCCGGCGTATCGATCAGATTGAACTGGTAGATATTGCCGTCCCTGGCCTTATAAGCCAGGCGAATCGCATGCGCCTTAATCGTAATTCCGCGCTCGCGCTCAAGGTCCATATCATCCAGCACCTGCGACCGCATCTGCCGCTCCGAGATAGTCCTCGTCGCTTCCAGCAGGCGGTCCGCCAGCGTCGATTTGCCGTGATCGATATGGGCAATAATCGAAAAATTCCGTATCAGTTTCTGTTCTTCCATAACTCCCTTCAAGCGGTTGCAGAAAATACGTTTAACAATGCCGTTTGTCAATCATTCAAAGCCTATATTTATGCCTGTTTAAATCTTGACTTTAATTTTCCCGGCAATATATTGCCCAACGAATATCGAGGATGTATATGGTTGAGATAAATAAGAAAAAACGGGCCTTTTACGAAAGATCTTCAATCGGCCTCGGAAAAATGTGCCTCAGGCTGGGCCTGACCCCCAACATCCTGACCGCGATTTCCTTCATTTGTGCTGTCGTTTCCGGACTTTACTTCTGGAAAGGGGAAATCTGGTGGGGCATTTTCTGGATGATCCTCAATTCCTTTACCGACATGCTCGATGGTTCCACCGCCCGCGCCGGTAATATCGGCACCGTATGGGGGGGCATCCTTGACCATGTTTCCGACCGCTATGGTGAATTCCTTATTCTGGCCGGTATCACCATGTCGAGACTGGTTCATCCCGGCTGGGGCCTGTTCGCCCTGTTCGGAATGATTATCGCCAGCTACACGAGGGCCGCCGCCGAGTCGATCGGCAAAATGGAAAATTGCGCCGTCGGCATCATGGGCCGTCTGGAAAAATTCGTGGTGATAATCATTGGAGCCATCCTTGACAGATACTACCCCGGCTATCGTCCGCTTGAAATCGCACTCATCATTGTCGGCACCACGTCATACATCACTTCCATTCAGCGATTGGTTTATGCCAGGAAAGTGCTGAAGGACAAAAAAACGGTATAAAATCATGATTACAGCTATCGGCAACCCTGTCTATGATTATATAAAAACCCGGAAAATCGAAACCGAAGGGCGTGTCCTTTCCGGATGCAGCACCAACGCCGCCCTGGCCCTGACAAAACTGGGCGAAAAGACCCGTTTGATCGGCGCCATCGGTGATGATTTCAAGGATGATTTCACCAGCAGCCTGGAGAAATTCGGTATCGAGTCGGTCATTGTCGATTCGAAACAATCCGGCGGTTTCTCGCTGATATACTATGACAACTTCGGCAACCGGACGCTGGATCTTCTCGGCCGCGCCTCCGATATTGGGCATATCAAACCGGAACTGTATAAAGATTCCAAGGCGGTGCTGGTCGGGCCGATTCTGGGTGAAGTTTCCTTCGATGAGATTAAGACCATCCGCAAAAATTTCGATGGCTATTTGTTCTGTGATCCGCAGGGATTGCTGCGCAACGCCGATGAGAGCAGCCGCATCTATCATGAGAAAGTGGACGGTATCGAGGATGTCCTCGGGCAGTTCACCGTCGTTAAGCCGAACGAACTTGAGGGTAAGGTGCTGACCGGTATTGACTGCCGCAAGGACCCGCATCGCGCCGCTGAGATAATCAAGGACTGGGGACCGGAGATAGTCATCGTCACTCTGGCCGAACTCGGCTCGGTCATCTATGATGGCCGGCAGTTTATTGACATCCCCCCTTATGAAATCAATCTGCTCGATTCCACCGGCGCCGGCGATACCTACATGGCCGGATTCACTTTCGAGTATCTCCGCACCGGCGATCTGCGCAAGGCCGGATGTTTCGCGTCATGCGTCTCATCCATCATGATCGAGCAGGTCGGCCCGGATTTCATGCTGACCGAATCGAATGTGCGCCGCCGCCAGCAGACCCTTCTCGAAAAAACCGATTTCAAAGTCTCCCTGACCCGATAGAAAATACTTGGGTCTCTTAATCCCGGCGATATAAGAAATTCTTGTGGGTCAGAAGTCTTGCACTCCTGACGTCCTGAATGGTCGGCGTGACCAGGAATTTCGCCCGGGTTTCTTAAAACACAATCTATTACAATCGCTGCATCACTTTGATAGCAAGCCTGCCTGCAAAGAATATTATAGAAAATCGATGTGCGGAGGTCATCTTCGCGAGTTCCACATATGTTAATCTAGTCCACTTCTTGCCCTCGTCGGTGGCTCAATATTATCGTCAGTCGCTGAATCCAGGTACTTTTGAATTTTCCCATTCTGAAGCCAATTTGTAACGACTAAGAACAGATAAATCTTCAAGATTAATGCTATTATCAGAAAGATAAACTCCAACCGAGGCTGGTGGGTACCCCAAAATGTAAACCAAACGACCTGTATAACAACATATACATATAGAGGAGCCAACATCCAACGCCTGATATCCAGGATATGGCTGTCCAGGCGGCCAAAAAAGTAGGCCATAGATATTGCGGCATAGAATGAAACCAATAATGGTCCTGCAAAAGCATTTTCCAGATTAAAATAGTGATCAAATATTGATATGACCACCACAGTCAATCCTATTATAGTGGCAATCTTAAGCCCTTGATAATATGCCTCCGCTCGATTCTTCTTATGGTTTATAGGAACGCTGGGGACATCAAGGACCAAAAAAATATTATAAAAGGCAATTGCGCTTAATGTATTTAGTGTATCTGCTATTGCCTTAAATAATCTAAAGTCTATGATACTTATATTCACGTACTTCTGACCGAAATATAACGAAAGCCATAAATATAATAACAGCCATGCCCACCAAATATATCTCCAGCCCCTTGTAAATTGTTCAAATGCATATTTAGCGATTTCTTTGTCAAATGAATATTTTGACGATGGCTTTCCTATGTCGGTGCGTGATATAATCAGAAAAGTGGCAATCACCAATACATGTATAACTGAAATGATAAACTCAAAATGCCTGATTTGCATTGGTGTCGTGAATGTATCTTTAGGAATAATGTCAAAAAGACTGTACAGTCCTTTCAATAAGAAGGCGGCAATAATTGTGCCTGCAGCACTTATTACAATCTTTTGGGCAAAAGTAAAAAAAGGTTTTTTACCTGCATTACTATCTTTTTGCACCATTTACCCTCCATGTTAAATAAGGATTGCAGAAAGCGCCGATGGTGGTTGATTTAGTATTGACCAATACTAAATTATAATAATTTTCCGCAAAAGTAAAGGCAAACCTGACAACAAAAATATTCAATTTCATTAATTTAGTCAAAATTGTCCACGAATGGACATCGACTCGGCACCGCAATTCCTGCCATTACAAAAACGACACCACTTTGAATGTAAACCTCTCCACGGGGGGTATTATAGAAGGAATGTAAATTGATTGTGGCTATAGGTGCGTCAAAATTGGGATTTTTTCCCGGGGTGGATGAACGAATAGGCAGGATCGCTTATTCCGTCAAAGACGGAATTACGGATCCAGCCCTACATCCGCTGGAATCGAGACAAATATGCCATTGGGGCAGACCGAAGGCCAAGTCGGGCCTCTGCCCGCAATTTTACTACAAAAAAGATGCAGCACATTTAAAAATAGAAAAACGAACCCAATTCCGTGTAATCGCATGAAGATAAATATAGTCCATGAAAATGATCGCCGAAAATGCCCGGAAAACGATATCGATTTGATGGCAGACTTAATCGCGATTGCATTATTTGAGAATCCGGGTGGCCGCGCCAAATTTATTTGGGGCGGATCTTTAAAAAACATCCCCAAACAAGTTTGGGAATGCCACCCATTGAAATTTTCGACTGGGAACCGGGTGTTGAATTCTTTAAAAACGCAAAAACAAAGCCAATTTGGTGTAACTGAATGGAA
>JBFMFJ010000234.1:0-5897 GCA_040752235.1 Candidatus Zixiibacteriota bacterium
AAAACTGATAATCGCGATGCTTACTTTAGGGTTATTGTTTTCCTTTAGTAGCGCGGTTTTTAGCTCCGATACCCCCCACAAAGGGTTGAATCCAGTTGAGAAGGTTAATCAGGATGCCCCTCGATTCCAGGATCTCGCCGCGATTCAGCACTCCACACCCGCTTTCCAGAAACCGGCAGCCGATATTATGCAGGTTGCCACTCCGACGACGCTTCTTCCTCCCACCTACTTCTGCGAATTCATCGACTACTCCGGCGGCGCCGCTGCCTATTTCTGGCGTGTTCCGGATAAATATGGCGATATCGAAATGGGTATGCGTTTCACACCAGCGGCAGATTACACTTGTACACTGCTGGCCACCTATATCGGCGTTTACGGCTCATATCTGGGCGCCAATATCGGCACTCCCGATATGATGGTCACTGTTTACGGCGATGACGGTTTCGGTTATCCCGATGCCGGCAATGTGCTCGGCAGTGTCGTGGTTCCGTTCGCATCCCTTCCGACATCCGGAATGGCTTATGTCCCGGTTGACCTGTCCTCGCTTGGCCCCCTCGTCTTCACCGATGGTGAAGAATTCCACATCGGTGTTTCGGTCGACAACTTTGTCGACGGCGACACCCTGGCCATACTGTCGGATGACGGCAGTGCTGGCCTTGGCCGTAGCTGGGAAAACTGGGCCGGACTGTATGGATTCATGGCCGACGACTGGGGAATCGACATCAACTTCCTGATCGGTGTCGATCTCTGCTGCGGTCTGATTCCGTATACCGACTGCTATGTTCAGGATTACAGCTGTGGCCCGGCTTATTTCTGGCGTCAACCCGATGCTTACGGGGATGACTATTTCAACATGAGATTCTCGGTCGAAGGACCGGAAACTCTGACTGAGATCGGGATTGCCACTTACCGCAATTTTGCGGACCATGTCGCCGGCGACCTTGACGTATTTGTCTGGGGCGATGACGGCGCCGGGTTCCCGGATCTGGGCAATGTGATCTTCCAGACCACCATTGCCTATGCGGATATACAGTGGTATCCCAACTACAACGTGATCGATCTTTCCTCGCTGAATCTGGTTATGACAAACGACTTCCATGTCGGCTGGTCGACCAATGACGCCACCGGCGGTGTTCTGGCGGGTCTGTCTGACGACGGTACCTGCGGAACGCTGCGCAGTTCCGAATACTGGGGCGTCTGGGGTACGATGCTTGACGACTGGGGAGCCGATGTCAACTTCCTGATTTACGCCAATATGTGCAAAGACCAGTTTGCCAGTTGCAGATGGATTGTTGATTACTGCGGAACTGCATACTTCTGGCGCCTGCCCGACAAGTACGGCGACGTTGGTGAATACCAGTTGTTCAGCCCGTCAGGCCTTGGCTGCCGGTTGGAGAACTTTGATGTTTACTGGTACTGGAACAGGGCCGAATATACCCTGCCTCTGTATCAGGACAACACCGAAATGAATGTTTATGCCGCCGATGGTGCGGATGGTCTTCCCGGAACCCTGTTGTTCCAGAAGATTCTGACTCCGGCCGATTACGGTATTGCCACTCCGACCCCGACCGCATCGTCCTTCCACTGGGCGTCATACAGCGGTGACGGTTTTACCTTCGATCAGGATGTCTGGATTGGTTTCACCTCTCTGGCCGCCGATACCCTTCATGGTATCCGGACCCTGTCGGATGACGGAAGTTGCGGAAATCTGCGTTCCTGCGAACTGTGGGGAACCGATTTCTATTATTTCTTTGACGACTGGGGCATGGATGTAAACTTCAATTTCGAAGCTTATGTCTGCTGCGTTCCGTTACCGGAAAGAGTCTGTACGCCCGGCGATCAGTGGCCGACAATGGCGCACGACTTTGCCAGAACCAACGCGTCAGTCAGCTCGCTGGGTGAAGATGCTCAGGGCAACCTGACCAAGGCCTGGACCTATGTTCAGCCGACCGGTCTGCCCAGCAATCTTAACTCCCCGGCGATTTATAATGATACCATCGTCTGTTATTTCCTGGATTATCTCGCCGCCATTGATATCAACACCGGCGCCGAAATCTGGAACAAACCGCATGATGGTTTCCATATCGGTTCGGGCTGTTACAGCACACCGACAGTATATAATTTCGCTGAATTTGGAACGGATCAGACATTGGTCTTTACGGCCGGCGGCGATGCCAAATCGTTCACGGCCTTTAATCTTGCGACAGGCGCCATCGTCTGGACCAAGAACTTCATGTTCCACCATCAGCACTTTATGACCTATGGTCCGTCGGTAATTGTCGATATCGGCGGTGAGCCCATTATTATCTACTCGGATGACAGCGGCGATATTTACGCCCTGAATGCCTTGACCGGCGCGGTTTATGCGGGCTGGTCGGTAAATCCGATTAATATGGGCGGTGCCATCCTGAAAGGCGTTACCACTGACGGAACCAATCTGTATATTGGAACTGACGCCAATATCAGCAACGGCGATGTCTTCTGTGTCGACGCTGCCACGGGAACGATGATCTGGCAATTTAACAACCACCAGGTCTGTAACCTTGATCCGGCCAACTGCGGGGCGGAAGCATTCACCGGAAGCATCGCCTACGACGTTTTCGAGAATGTCCCGACCCTTTATGTGGCCAGTGATTATGATCAGTCCGTCGATCCGGATCAGACCTATCTTTCGGGCGGCGGTATTATGTACAGCATCGATGCCGGGACCGGCGCTCTCAACTGGGCCGCCCGCTGTATCGAAGAAGCCTTTAACGGACCCGCTGTCGATGCCGGTCATGTTATCAACACCGGCTGGAACGGCTGGCTTTCGACCGGCGAATTCCGCGGCCCGGTGGCTTACCGCAAAGCCAATGGTGCAGTACTTTGGTCCAATACCACAGCCAATCTCACCATGGCGGCGCAGTGGCTGGCCGACGGTATTCTCAGTTGTGAAACCGAGAAACCGGACTGGTATATTGCCGGAAACGATCAGGATTTCCTGAGTTTCTATAATTCCGACAACGGCGAGAATATGTTCCATCGTCGCTACGCGGGCGGTTTTGAGTTTGCTCATCACCATTCGCCGGCGATGGATGACGGTCACTTCCTGGTCGGCTATGTTTCGAAGCTGATCTGTCTCACCGAACAGGAACCGCGTCCTCGTCTCGACATTACCTCCTCCTCGGTTTCGGCGCCTGTGGAATTCGGGTCACCGGACAATTATATCCTCGTGTTCCCGAATGTCCTCGGTAACACCGGCGGCGCTCCGCTGACCATAGATTCGGTGGTGCTCCGCGATGACGATAACGGGACAACTCCCAGCACCGTCATGATGAGCGCTGTCAGCCCCGAAAGAGTTGACAGGATTGCCCAGGAATTCGGAACATCAAAACATGTCTTCGCCGATATACTTGACGCGGATATGCTGAGTGTTCCGACTGCTGACAAGAATGTGACACGCACTAATTCAGCCTATGTGTACCCGTCATGGATTTACGGGGTTAATTCTCCGACTCCCGGAACCGTGATACCGCCGCAGGGTTATTACAATGATTCGACCAACTATATTGATATAACCCTGTTGCTTAACGGCAGCCTGGTGCCGAGAGGTCTTACTCCGGTTTACGCCTACATCTACTCCGACGACCCGGATTACTTCCTCGACAGTGCCAGAATGGACGGCGCATATGAGGTCCCGCAAGTGCTTCTCGGCATTGTGGGCGGATGTCTGTATGATGAAGTCGAGTTTACCTTCGGCGTTGGCGCCGCCAACTCCTGCTTCCTCTATAACTCGACCAAGATTCATGATGCCAACCTCCATGAGGATGAATTCATCATCGACGGAGTCAACAATCACCTTTATCAGGCGGCTTTCTTGTTTAGCAAGGCCAAAACAGGCGCTGTCCCTCCGGGTAAGCCATCGCTGTTTTCACCCAGAGTAGCCCTGCATTCGGCCTGCTGGCACGGCGGCTTCCTGGAAGACTGGTCAAGTATACTTCCTGATCCGAACTGCTATGACCAGACCTGTCCTCCGAATCATCGCACCAACGTCCTGTTGGGAACCATTTCCAACGACATGGGCGCGAGCTACGAGGATGTTCTTGGCGAGATAGTGGCTTTTGCCATTGTCGACTCGGTTCAGGATATGTGTACCTATGACACGCTTGGCAACTGCACCAGCTGGGATTGGTTGTATGCCAACAATAACAGCATTCAGCCCCCGCTGTCAGATACCATGACCATCGGCTTCCACGCCTGTGGTTCGATCATCGGTGCCTATGATCAGGCGCTTCTGAACAATTTCATTATCTACAGGCTGGACTTCAGCGGCCGTTACGGCCCCATTAATGACGTCTATATGGGCGCCATAATCGACTACGATATTGGCACCGACGTCGCCGGTTACAATGAAGAGCTGTCGCTGGCCTACGATTATGACTGCTCGACCCCGACCGGCGGTTGGGGTATGGTGAAGATCCCGTTCGGCTGCGGTTTCGCTCCGATGCGGGGCGCCAAGGGTATTGAATCACAGCAGGGTCCCTGGAACGACTCCGATATCTGGCTGGATTCGGTCCACTACTGGATGTCCCAGGTTACCGGACTGACCTTCCAGACAGGCGCGGCTCCCTGCCTGCCGGTTATCGATGACCGCGATGTTTTCTTTAATATTGCGGAAATCGACATGCCGCTGCAGGGCTCCGGCGTGACCACGCTCGGTGTCGCCGTTTTCGGACTTCCCGATTTGGCGGACGCCGATCTTCCTGAATCATATTCCGGCCTGGCCAACACTGCCAACAAGTGGTGCGGCTTCGGCCGCGGCGATGTCAACAATGATAATGTCATAAACCTGGTCGATATCGCTTATATGATCGACTATGTTTACTATGGCGGCAACGGACCTTATCCGTTCCTCCATCTTGGTGACGTCAATGCCGACGACGTCGTGGATGGTCTCGACGTCGACTATATGATTGACTACTACTTCAACTTCGGTTCGTGTATCGAAGGCAAGTGGACACTATCCAGCTATTGATGAGATAGCTGAAATACGCACTCCGGGAGGCAGGATCGCCAGATCCTGCCTTCCTTTATTAAATGAATGAGGATCTCCCATACAAACGGAAACAATACTGTACTTTTTTTGAATTATTTGATACAGCCTTCCCCGTATAAAACATGTTCAATATTTGTTGAATATTTTGCATTCAAAATTTAAACTGAACGATAGTGCAAAATGCATTATGAAAAAAATTACTGCACTTTATCATAAATGAACGGGATTCATTCACTTTTTTTCTTGACAAAAAACGGATTGCACTTATATTAGCCCACGAGTGCGTAGTCCGTTAGTCGTTTGAACTTGAGAGCCACATTATAGTTTGAACGGCAGAAAAGTTACTTCTTTAAGTTAGAAATCCAGTGATAATGGGTTAGGTCCCGGCCACGGGACACATTTAGATAATACCTGCCATCTTGTAGCCTGTAGTTACACTGCAGCAGTACCTACCTAAAAGCCCCGATCTTATCAAGACCTGGATTTATTACCACCTTATTTCTGATATGAAAACAGGAACCTGGCAATGATTTTCATTTCAGGAGGTGACACGTAGTATAAAACGAAAATGAGGTTTTTTGATTTGAGTAACAGAAGCATTTACTTCCTCGCACAACATTTTGGGAGTTATTTGCTCAAGAACCAATAATGAGAAGATATTAACTCCTTACTCCAAATAGGAATGATTTTGAAGTTGTTGACCAAAACAAATTGCTCACGAATCCCTGGACAAGAGGTGAGTATGAAAATTGATCCGACAACCGCAATTGGTAAACCCGACAGACGGGCTATGGCTCGCCGCGCGGTCGTTTACCCTGCCGGTGGGGTCGATTTAGACGTTTTGGCTGGCAATATTGTGTTT
>JBFMFJ010000235.1:0-5878 GCA_040752235.1 Candidatus Zixiibacteriota bacterium
ATCCTCAGCCCTTCCGGTGAAAAAATGGGAGGTTTGGAGCTGATTACTGAATCACTGGCAATAGACCCGCTTCGTCCTATTATTGTAATTACGGGGTATGGATCAATTGAATTGGCCCGCAAAACATTGACACAGGGAGTATTTGATTTTATTGAGAAATCAGCAAATGCTATCAATGACTTGGTTGAAGCCGTCCAGAGAGCAATTGAACAACGAAACGCAAAGGTAAAAAGGGCCGGGAATCCGTTCGCTCGCATGACTGGCATGGAGCCGACTTTCTTCGGTGGTCGAGCCTTGGAGCTGCAATTTTTTGAAGAAAAGTTGAACCGAGCAATACAAACCAGGTTTTGCGAGCACTTCATTGTTCTTGGTAATTGGGGTATCGGAAAATCTACTCTGCTCAGAGAATACAAGAAAATCTGCCATTCTCGCGGTTATATCGCTGCAATAGTCCCTTTAGAACCTCTTCGGCCGCAGACGGCATTAATTGAAGGTGTCAAATCAATCATAGAAGGAGTTCTCCGCGATATTCCATACACGACCGACAGACTACGGGAACTAACCAAATATTTCGATTCTGTGGGCATTAGTATTTTGGGAACAGGCTTGCAGTTGGGTCGTAGCACCACGGGAAAGGAGGTGCCGGCGCAAGCGCTATTGCATGATACTCTTATAAAACTCTGGGAAGACCTTCAGACTAAGGTCGAGGTTTTGGTTATCATGCTTGATGATTTGGAAAATTTCATTGAACTGCAGGATATTCTAATGCTCCTGAAACAAACACTATTAATGGATTCAATGAGGAAGACGAAAATTCTTTTCGGTATTGCTTCAACTCCAGATATATGGACAAAGATTACATCCCAAAAGAAACACCATCCTCTTTCTCGCTATTTTATTTCACGTACGGAACTAACATCTCTGTCCGAAAATGAATTGAAGGATGTGATCCAGAAATCACTAGTCGGCACCGGAATCTCATTTAGCCGGGAAGTAGCCAACAAGGTCTTTGAAATTACTCAAGGACACCCCTTTGAAATGCAAGTATTATGCTACCATCTTTTCAATAATCAAATGTCTGGCCGGGTGGAAGAGGATGTTTGGGATAATGCGGTTCGAGCAGCTCTCATTGACATTGGAATGGCGGTTTTTGACCAATGGTATTTTCAGGCCAGTAATGAGGAGTCCAAAGTGCTTTATATTCTTGCGCGGCATGGTAATTCTATGACAGTCAAGGAGATAACGGACGTATCCAAATCTGAACGAATCAAGATTTCAGACAAAAATATTACGAAGTATTTACAGCGATTGGTCAACAAGGAACTTATTACTAAAAGCCAAAGGGGTCGCTACAATATTTCGGATGCCATGTTCAAAGCGTACTTGCGTTCCCGAGAAAGCAAATTATGACAATAATGACAAAATTTGATATAAATTGTCATTTCTATAAGTGACATTAATGACAATTATACGATTATTTCGTCATTTATATAAAAACAGATGTTTATCCTCATCCCCAGCATCTTATTAAAATCCAGTCTGCAAAACTATACTTGCCAAAAATTCGGAAACTATTATATTATTGCCCGGTTTATAGTATGTAGGTGATTAAGTTATGCTGATTTCTATATGCAAATCGAAAATCCATCGGGCCACAATAACCGAAGCCAATCTGGATTATGAAGGCTCGATAACCATAGATGCCGACCTTATGGCTGCGGCCGATATTGTGGAATATGAAAAGGTCCAGATTGCCAATGTCAGCAACGGCGAGCGTCTGGAAACCTACGTGATTCGCGGCGAACCGGGATCAGGCACAATCTGCCTCAATGGTGCCGCCGCCCGAAAGGGAAACAAGGGGGATATTATTATCATAATCTCCTATGGCCTGATCGAAAAAGAAAAGGCCGCCTCCTTCAAACCGAAAGTCGTAAAAGTCGACAACCGTAATAAGGCTGTCTGACACCTGTTCTGTCTGCCATGAATCAGAAAAAATCTGCCATCATACTCGCTGCCGGCAAGGGTAAGCGTATGAAATCCGACATACCGAAAGTACTGCATGCCGTCTCCGGCAAACCCCTGATAAGGCACCTTCTTGAAACACTGTCAAAACTTGACTTCGACAAAATCGTTGTCGTCATCGGCTACAAAGGCGAGCAGGTAATTGAAAAAATCAAAGATTTCGATGTTGAGTTTGTCTGGCAGAGAGAACAACGCGGGACCGGTCATGCCGTCCTGATGGCCCGCGACATATTCGATAATTATGACGGCGACATCATTGTTGCCTTCGGTGATGTACCATTTTTATCCGCAGAATCGGTCAATTCGGTCTTTGACACACATCACAAATTCAATGCCTCGGCCACCTGCCTGACGGCCGAATTTGATGACCCAAAGGGTTATGGGCGGATAATCAGAAAACCGGGAACTCAGGTTCTGCTTGATATTGTCGAGCAAAAGGACGCCGATCCTGAGACCTTGAAAATAAAGGAAATCAACAGCGGCACTTTCTGCTTCGATTGCCGCGACCTCTTCTCCGTTTTGCCGGATGTTGGTGAAGATAACGCCCAGAAAGAGCAATATCTGACCGATACCATTAAACTCCTTAACGCTAAGGGTAAGGTCTGTGTCGTCGTTAAATCCGCTAATCCCTTTGAGGTTAAAGGTGTTAATTCGGCCGAAGAATTACTGGCCCTGGAAAAGGCAAGAAAAAATTAGTCCTTTTTGCCTCTTCGATAGTATTATATAATGAAAATAATATTTGCGGCTAAAATGCCGAAACTTTATATGGGCCAAAAATTTATTGACAATGGATTGAAAACTTGATAGCTTTGCTATAGGCCTGCATTGAGCGGGGGATTATTTATGAAAAAGTATTTTATTTTCGCATGCTTGTTGACTCTGGCGTTTGTCTCGAATGCCACGTCCCAGATGATTGACCAGGCGGACGTCCAGTCGGCCAAGCAGGATTACCTGGGTCTGAATCCTGTCAGCAAGCCTTTTTCATTAATCGACCTGTCGCGGGTAAAATGGTCCAACTCTTATTCCGTCAGCTTCTTTTCCGGAGGCGGCACTTCCACATCACTGGGATACTACACCAGTTCGATCTTTTATGAAATAACGCCATCGCTTTCGGTTGACATGCAACTCGGTATTGCTCATAATCCGGGAGCGCTGTTTAACCGGGATGTCGACAATAATGCCTCTTTTTTCCCGGCGGTGAATCTGGATTATCACCCGTCTGAAAGATTCCGCCTCTCGATCGGCGTCGCGTCATATCCCGGATATTATTATAATCCATATTATTCGTATGATCCATATAGACTCTATGATTGGAGGCGGCTGACAGAATAAATTTTATTTTATCCCTCCCTTTAATCGATTAACCAAATGTTTAGAAAAAAATCTACCGGAACAACGACTGTTAAAAGACGGTCACCACATCCTAAAAAGAATTCACGATTGCTGGAAATGGCAATCGTGGCCATCTTTGCACTCGTAGTTATATACGGGGCCAGCTTTGCCATTAGAGTCACGCACGGTGTATCGAAAACGGTCGATTCCCCGGAATACACTATCCGGCTTCAGATTCTGAATGGCTGCGGTCTTGATGGCGCCGCCGGCAAGGCAGCGCGAAAACTACCCAAAATGATTAAAATGCCTCTTGAAATAGATATTGTTGACGTAGGCGATTTTGATGCTTATCATGTTAAGGAATCCTTCCTGATTCTGAGAGATAAGAATCAAAAAGGCGCCGAGATTCTCGCCGAACAGATCGGGCTCGATCCCGACAATCTGGTCTATGAACCGATTGAAAATAATATCCGCAGCGTCTCGGTGACCCTCGTCGTGGGTGAGGATTTTGATAAGCTTTTTAATTAACTCAAAACAAGGAGAAATAAACAGACAGTTTGAAACAAACATCATTAACCATCGCTCGAACAGCAGGGAAACTTGCCCTCTCCAAAAAAGGTTTCGACGTAAAAATTCTCAAGTTAAAAAACCTCAGCAGCATTTGCGATTATTTTGTTCTGGTCAGCGGTGATGTTGACGTGCACGTTAAGGCAATAAGCGATGCCATCGAGGAGGGCCTCCTGGAAAGGGGACTCAAAGCGTGGCATCGAGAGGGAGTACGCGGAGGCAAATGGATTCTGCTGGACTATGTTGACGTGGTTGTGCATATTTTCCAGAAATCAGTCAGAGAATTTTATGCGCTTGAAAAACTTTGGGGAGACGCCCCTGTTGAAGAATTGAATTAACTCCCCAATTCGCATTCAGAAATATATTTTTAACCTAAATATAATGAGTTACCGCTATGAACAATAAGATTGATCTTGAAATTTCGGACAGTGAAAAACTGAAAGCCAAAACGATTGCCGAACTGCTGCAAATTGCGGAAGAACTGGATATTCCCGGGGTCTCTGGTCTTAGGAAATCGGAGTTAATCTTCAAAGTCATGGAAGCCGCCTCGGCCAAACAGGAAGGTATGATCTTCGCCGAAGGCGTTCTCGAAATCCTCAATGAAGGTTACGGCTTCCTCCGCTCTCCGGACTATAACTACCTTCCCGGCCCGGATGATATCTATGTCTCCCCGTCGCAGATCAAACGTTTCGATCTCCGCACGGGCGACACCATCTCCGGACAGGTTCGGCCGCCGAAAGACAACGAGCGCTATTTCGCCCTCCTGAAAATCGAAGCCATCAACTTCGAGGATCCGGAAATAGCCAAGAACAAAACGCTCTTCGACAACCTGACACCGCTCTATCCCAATGAACCGTTTATGCTCGAAGTCAATGCCGATGAGATGACTACCCGCATCATGGACCTGATGACGCCGATCGGTATGGGCCAGCGCGCGTTGATTACGTCGCCGCCCAAGGCCGGCAAAACCATCATCCTCCAGAAAATCGCCAATGCCATTACGCATAATCATCCTAAGGTGAAACTGATGGTTCTTCTCATCGATGAGCGCCCCGAAGAAGTCACCGATATGCGTCGAACCGTCAAGGGTGAAGTGATTTCGTCCACTTTCGATGAGCCCGCCGACCGGCACGTGCAGGTGGCCGACATGGTTCTCGAAAAAGCCAAACGGCTGGTCGAGCACAAACACAATGTCGTCATTCTTCTGGACAGTATCACCCGTCTCGCCCGCGCCCATAATGCGGTCGTACCGCACTCCGGAAAGATTCTCTCCGGCGGTGTTGACAGTAACGCCCTGCATAAACCGAAACGCTTTTTCGGCGCGGCCCGTAATATCGAGGAAGGCGGCTCGCTGACAATTATCGGCACGGCTCTGATCGAAACCGGTTCCAGAATGGACGAAGTTATCTTTGAAGAATTCAAGGGTACCGGCAACCTCGAAATGGTGCTGGATCGCCGGCTGTCCGACCGAAGAATCTTCCCGGCCATGGATCTCAACCGCAGCTCGACGCGTAAGGAAGAATTGCTCCTGCCGCCGGAAGTCCTGGCCAAGGTCTGGATTCTGCGCAAGTTTTTGGCCGAGATGAACCCGATTGAAGCTATGGAATTTTTGGTTGACCGGATGAAAAAAACCAAGAATAATCAGAAATTCCTCAGTTCCATGAAAGACTGATACCGGTTCGCATCACATCATTATTGCAGGGGACTATGGCGCCATACTTATGGCGATTCCAGGGCCCGACCCAATTCGTATATCGCGGAACAGCCTGATCTGATCGGTCTTAATCCGCCTGCCCGGATACTGCATCCCTTGATTTCATAGAAATATGCAATCAGATGTATGCATTTCTATATCCTATTGCCCGCAACAATATCCGGCGCTATAATAGTGCATCCCTATTCATGATATAAATTGTAGAGACAGGGCACTGTTGAAAATCCTGAACAAAGTGAAGGG
>JBFMFJ010000236.1:0-5823 GCA_040752235.1 Candidatus Zixiibacteriota bacterium
CAGGTGCCTCATTTCGGCCCGTCCGACGCCGGCCCGGTTCTCAAGAAGGGGATGGTCCTGGCTATCGAACCGATGGTGAATGCCGGGGGATACCAGGTGCTGCAGAAGGCCGACGGCTGGACGATAGTCACCGCCGACGGATCCGATTCGGCACATTTTGAGCACTCGGTGGCTGTTACGGAGAACGGCGCCGATATTTTAACCAGGTTATAGGGAGCAGATGCCTAAAGAAGATACGATTCAGGTGGAAGGCAAGGTGCTGGAGCCGCTGCCCAATGCGATGTTCAAAGTCGAACTGGACAACGGACATGTAGTCCTGGCCCATATTTCGGGCAAGATGAGGATGCACTTTATCAAGATTCTGCCCGGCGATCGGGTGACACTCGAACTGTCGCCGTACGATCTCAGCCGCGGCCGGATCATTTATAGATACAAATGATTTAAGGTTCGCCTGGAAGGTGGTTTATTATGAAGGTAGGCTCATCGATTAAGAAAAGATGTGAGCACTGCAAGATTATCAAGCGGAATGGTGTCTTGAGAGTGATTTGCAGCAAGAACCCAAGTCATAAGCAAAGACAGGGCTAAGAAGTTTTTAAGATTAGGAGGTTATTTTGGCGCGCATTGCCGGAGTAGATTTACCCAAGGACAAACGAATTGAAATCGGTTTGACCTATATTTTCGGAATTGGCCGGACATCATCACAGAAAATTCTTCAGATGACTGGCATCAATCCGGATACCCGCGTCCGCAAGCTCTCTGAGGAGGAAGTGGCCAAGCTCCGGAAAGTCATCGAGAATGAGTTTAAGGTCGAGGGTGCCTTACGCGGTGAAGTCAACATGAACATCAAACGCCTGATAGATATCGGATGCTATCGCGGCCTCAGGCATCGACGCGGTCTGCCGTTGCGCGGCCAGCGTACCAAGACCAACGCCAGAACGCGCAAAGGCCCGAAACGTACTGTTGCCGGTAAGAAAAAGGCACCATCACCCAAGTAATATAGATGAGGAATTACCGTGGTTGAACAGAAAAAGAAAAGCCCCAAAGGCAAGAAAAAACTCGGCAAGATAGAAAGCACCGGAGTTGCCCATATAAAAGCAACCTTCAATAATACTGTTGTTACGATCACCGATTCAATCGGACGGACCGTGGCCTGGGCTTCTGCCGGAACGGTCGGTTTCAAGGGTTCCAAGAAATCGACGCCGTTCGCGGCTCAGATGGCCGCCAAGGCTACCGCGACCGAGGCTATGGATCTTGGTATGAGAAAGGTTGAGGTCTGGGTGAAAGGACCGGGTGCCGGTCGTGAGGCCGCCATTCGTTCTCTCTCGGCGTCAGGGCTGGAAATAACCGCTCTTAAAGATGTAACGCCGATTCCGCATAATGGCTGCCGGCCACCGAAAAGGCGCCGGGTCTGATTGGTTTTTAACATCGAAATGAATGTGAGTTATTAATAGGAGAAACATGGCTCGATATCGTGACGCAAACTGCAAACTTTGCCGACGTGAAGGCGAAAAGTTGTTCCTGAAGGGACATCGCTGCGTAACGGAAAAGTGCGCGTTTGAAAAAAGAGCATACGCACCGGGACAGCATGGACAACGGATGCGCTATAAAGTTTCCGACTACGGAAAGCAGCTGCGCGAAAAGCAGAAAGTCAGAAGAGTGTACGGAATTCTGGAAAATCAGTTCCGCAATTATTTCGCCAAGGCCGAAAGAGCCAAAGGCATTACCGGTGAACACCTGCTGCAAATGCTGGAGTGCCGCCTCGATAATATCATTTACCGGCTGGGATTCGCGCCCTCCCGGAAAGCGGCCCGGCAACTGGTTCGCCACCGTCATTTCTCGATCAATGGAAATATCGTTGATGTCCCTTCGTACCAGGTCAAACCGAAGGACGTTATCAAGGTTCGCGATAAATCCAAAAATCTTGATATCATTCACTCTTCGCTGAAAGAGTTCGCGCAGACCGATGAGATCGCCTGGCTGCGCTTAAACAAGGCTGCACTGGAAGGGGAACTCCTTGAGGTTCCTTCCCGGGAAAATATCCCGATTGCCGCCAATGAACAGTTAATCGTTGAGCTCTACTCTAAGTAGAAGACGTTCAGCCTAGTCGGGGAGGCTTTATTATATGAAGTGGAAACCACTGCAGATGCCAAAGGAGATCGTTTCCGATCAGTCTTCGGCAACCGAAAATTATTCAAGGTTTATTATTGAACCTCTGGAAAGAGGCTTCGGTAATACTCTCGGCAACGCCTTGCGCCGGGTGCTGCTGTCATCCATTCAGGGTGCCTCGGTCGTCTCCATGAGAATCGACGGCGCTTTGCACGAATTCACAACCCTTGAGGATGTGTACGAAGATGTTACGGATATCGTTCTCAATGTCAAGAAGATCCGTATCAGAATGCATGCCGATGAAATGAAGACACTTACCTTCAAAACATCGAAAAAGGGCAAAATTAACGCCGGCATGTTCAATGTCGATCCCGATGTCGAAATACTCAATCCGGATCTGCATATCGTCGAGCTGGTCGCCGATCGCGAATTCACCATGGAACTTGATATCGATTCCGGCAGAAGCTATATCGTGGCCGAGCAGAACAAACGGCCCGATGCGCCGGTCGGCAGCATTTTTGTCGACTCCCTGTTCTCGCCTGTGATTAAGGTCAATTACGAGGTCGAAAACACCCGTGTCGGGCAGCGAACCGATTATGACCGGCTGATTATTGAAATCACCACCGACGGCTCCATTACTCCCGAGGATTCTCTGTCGTTCGCGGCCAAGATTCTGAAGGATCATCTGCAGCTGTTTATTCATATGGATGAGGACATCCAGATCGAGGAAGAGGAAGAGGAAGATGAGGAGACCGTCCGCATCAGGCAGCTGCTGCAGACGAGAGTCGATGAACTCGAGCTGTCGGTCCGTTCCTCCAACTGCCTCCGTGCCGCCAACATCCAGACGTTGTCCGATCTGGTCGGGAAGACGGAGTCGGAAATGCTCAAATATCGTAATTTCGGGCGTAAATCCCTTAATGAATTAAACGCCATTCTTGATGAATTAGGTTTGTCTTTTGGAATGGATATATCGAAATACCTGGAAAAGAAGTCTTAGAGGAAAGAAATGCGACATCAGATTAAGGTAAGGAAACTGAGTCGGCCAAAAGCGCATCGCGAGGCCCTGCTGGCTAATATGGCCACATCGCTTTTCGATAACCGCACTATATACACTACCGAAGCCAAGGCCAAAGAACTCAAAAGGATCGCCGATCGGCTGATTAGCACGGCTAAAAAAGACACGCTGGCGGCCCGCCGACAGGTGGCCCGCACCGTCAAGGATAAAAAAGTGCTTAAAAAATTATTCTCGGAAATCATGCCCCAGTTTAAGGATCGTGATTCCGGATTCACGCGTCTCCTGCGTGTCGGCTTCAGGCGCGGTGATGCCGCCATGGTTTCCATTGTCGAGTTGCTTACGGAAAAGCCGAAAATCGACAAGGAAAAAGAGAAGGCCAAAAAGGAAAAGAAAGAGAAAAAGGCCGCCAAAGCCAGAAAATGATGTCGCGCTGATTCATTCTCCTATTAATAAATCAATGAGCCCCCGCAATTGCGGGGGCTTTTTTATTATCAATCCTTTGAATTAATTTTATTGCCAAGCCCTTCTTCTTTTGATATTTTTCATTTATCTTAAAGCGAAATTTTATTAAGACTCTTCATATGGTTGAACAATAATATTTTAGTTTATTTTAGTCCCGACACATGAGAGTCGGCTGCCCTGGAAAGGAGTCCCCAATGCCCCATCTGTCAAATCAAAAAGGTGCCATGTCCCGCGGATGTGTCGTGGCCCTGATTGTCTTCGGAATTATTTTCGTCCTCATAGTTGCATCGATGCTGGTTTGCTATATTTATCGTGATGACATTTTTGAATTGGGCATAACAAAACTGGCCGAAACGGTTGCCGCCGAAAGCAAGAAAGAATTGCCGTCCGATATTACCGCCGAGGATGTCGATAAGGCGGTTGAGGATCTCAAAACCGCTTTTAAGGAAAAGAAAATCGGCTCAGATGACATCACCAGTCTCTCGTTGATGTTTCAGGAAATCATGAAAGATCAAGTGGTGGACAGCAGCGAAACCAGACAGTTTGTCGAGGAAATCACCCGGGTGACCCGGTCAGAACCCCCGACAGATCAGACTGAAGAGTCATACGAATAGTTAATATTAGCTTGAAATAAAATAGCTTATATATTATACTTAAAGTTATAGTTTATGTATGATATTTTCGCCATAGCGGGCGGTTATGTCCTTGGGTCAATTCCGTTCGCCCTGATTATCACCCGATTATTCGGAGTCAAGGATATCCGAACGGTCGGTTCCGGCAATATCGGCGCCACCAACGCCTGGCGTGCTGCCGGACCGGCGGCCGGAATTCTGGTCTCTGTGGGTGATATCGGGAAAGGAATCCTGGCCGTTCTGCTGGCCCTGCTAATGCCCGAGAGCGAACTCGGTTTTGCCAATCTTGAATTAATTGCCGGCATTGCTGCCGTCTTAGGACATGTTTTTCCGGTATTCCTAGGCTTTCGCGGAGGTAAGGGGGTCAATACGGCCCTCGGTGTGATGATAATGATTCTTCCGATTGAGACATTGATTGCGCTGGCCGGATTTATCTTGACGGTGGCCATCAGCCGCTTTATCTCGCTTGGTTCGGTGCTGGCGGCAATCTTCCTTTTCCTGGCGGTTCTGGCATCATACATTTTTCATTTTCACCCGGTGCCGCTGTTATATCTGATTATGGCCGGTCTGGTGATGATTCTCATTGTCATCACTCATCGTACGAATATTGCCCGATTGCTGTCTGGTTCCGAAAACAAATTCAACTTTCATTCGAAACGTGCTGGGGAAGGAGCCGAACATGCCGGTTAAGATGGCTGTTTTGGGTGCCGGAAGCTGGGGCATTGCCGTGGCCAATCTGCTCCGGGGCAACGGCCACAGTGTCACGCTCTGGGAGTTCAATAAAGCTGACTATGAATATCTGGCGGCCAATCGCACCCATGAAAAGAAACTGCCCGGTATCGATATTCCACCCGATATCGTGATTACCAATAATCTCGAAGAAGCCATTCAGGATGCCGTCCATATCGTACTGGCTATTCCGGCTCAAAAAATTCGGATGGTCTGCGATGCGCTCAATAAAATAAAAATTCCCGATGCCGGTTTTATTAATCTGGCCAAAGGGGTCGAGATCGGCACTTTACTGCGTATGTCGGAAGTCATTTGCAGTACGATTGATGTTCTGGAAATGAATCGTATTGCGACACTCTCCGGACCGAGTCATGCCGAGGAAGTCGCCCGCGGCATTCCCACCAGTGTGGTGGCGGCCTCGATGAACAGTGATTTTGCAGTGGAGATTCAGGAGTTATTCAATAATATCTCCTTCCGTGTTTATCGCTCGACCGATCTGATCGGTGTCGAGCTGGGCGGCTCGCTCAAAAATGTGATCGCCATCGCATCCGGGATAACACAGGGGCTCGGCTATGGCGATAACACCACCGGAGCTCTTCTGACGCGCGGATTGGCGGAGATTACCCGTATGGGTGTCAAAGCGGGCGCCGATCCGCTGACATTCGCCGGGCTGTCCGGTATCGGCGATCTGATCACCACCTGTGTCTCGCGCCATTCGCGCAATCGTTACGTTGGTGAGCATATCGGCAAAGGGGAGAAGTTGCGCGATGTATTAAACGGCATGGTGATGGTCGCCGAGGGGGT
Source organism: Candidatus Zixiibacteriota bacterium (assembly GCA_040752235.1). GTDB lineage: Bacteria > Zixibacteria > MSB-5A5 > GN15 > PGXB01 > PGXB01. The sequence continues at coordinate 5,749 of JBFMFJ010000236.1, forward strand.
CGATACCTGCCGTTCGGCCAACGCCATGGCCGATAAATTTGACGTCGATATGCCGATCACACGACAAGTATATAA
>JBFMFJ010000237.1:0-5819 GCA_040752235.1 Candidatus Zixiibacteriota bacterium
TTTTCAATGCCTGCAAAATCATGGCCGAGATCTGCGGCGGGGCATACTCATTATCACCGACTTTGACAACCGCGTTGCCGTCGGCGTCAGCCTTCACTTTATAGGGCACTATTTTCTCTTCACGCCCCACCTCACTGTAATGTCTTCCCATGAACCGTTTTATTGAATAGATGGTAGATTCAGGATTGGTAACCGCCTGCCTTTTTGCCGTCGCCCCTACCAGCCTTTCACCGTCACGTGTAAAGGCCACAATCGACGGGGTCGTTCGCCCCCCTTCCGAATTCGGAATGACAACAGGATCCTTGCCCTCAAGGACCGCCACACATGAGTTGGTCGTTCCCAGGTCTATACCTATTATCTTGCCCATTGCTCTGCTCCTTTATTGAAATATAACTATATACGAAATTATGATTGCTGTTTACTTATTGTCTTCAGGCTCCGATTCTTCCTGCGGCTTGCCCTTGCTGACGATCACTTTGGCATGGCGAATCACTTTGCCGTTGAGGCGATATCCTTTTACCATTTCCTGTATTACCACGCCGTCGGGATATTCACCCGATTCCATCTGCATCATGGCATCATGTAAAGACGGATTAAAGGGCTGTCCGACCGCCTCGAGAGGAACAACACCTTCCTTCTTAAGAATATTATATAAATTCTGATAAATCAATTCGGTCCCTGCAAGCAGGGATTTATAATCAGTCGATTCCTTGCCGGCCGCCAGCGCCCGCTCGAAGTCATCAATAACGTTAAGGATGCTGACAATTATATTTTCATTGGAGTTTTTCAGTAAGTCCTCGAACTGGCGACCGGTTCGCTTCTTGTAATTGTCGAACTCCGCCACCAGCCGGAGGTAACGGTCCTCAAGCTGCGCCACTCTGGCCTTATATTCTTCGATTATATCGGCGACTGGTTTTTCCGTTTCAGGCATTTGCCCGTTTTCGGCTGCTTTCTCCGTGACCGAAGCTTCCGTGCTGCTGTCACCATCCGCAACATCGTTTTCATTTTCTTTTGGATCTTTGTCTTTATTCATTTCCATACCAGATTCTCTCTTCGATCAACTTTCCTTCTCTTCATCCTCATCTGTCCTGGTCAGGGCCTCGGTTAATGATTTGGCCGTGTACTCGACAATCGAGATTAATTTGGAATAAGGCATACGGGTCGGCCCGATAATTCCAATCGAGCCGGACAAATTTCCGGCGCGATATTTGGAGGTCACCAGAGAGCAGTTCTGAATCTGGTCCAGACTGCTTTCGCTGCCGATTGTAATAACGATGCCTTCCCCAATGGACTTGGATTCAACCAACTCTTTAAGGGCTTTTCTCTCTTCAAGAAATTTGACAAACTCGGACAGCCGGGAACGATCGGCGAATTCCGGCTGATTAATTATATTCTCTGTTCCCTTGATAAATATTTGCTCGTTGCTCTCCATCGACCAGATTTCGGTGTCGGCATCAATGAACAGTTTCAGCAGCCTCGGCGAACATTTCGTGTCTCTCAGTCGCTCTTCGATGCTCTTCCTTATCAGACCAAGACTCAATCCCGCCAGGCGTTCATTGAGGACTGCCTGCATCTGGACCAGTTCAGCCATTTCGATATTAGATTCCAATTCCATAAGAATCGACTTGGCCAGACCTGATTCCACCGAAATGACTACCAATAGTTTTCCCTCACCCACCGGGATCATATCGATCCGGGCGAGCCGCCCCTCCTCGAAGCGCGGGGCGATACTGATTCCAAGCTGGCTGGTGATATCACCAAGGATTTTGCTGGCCTGACCGAGAATAGACTCCAGGTCCTTGGGGCCCGACTTTATCATTGCTTTGATTTTTCTGGAATCCTCTTCACTCAGGGGCTCCTGTCTGAGAAGCATATCCACAAAAACACGATAGCCGTGGTCGGTAGGTACCCGTCCGGCCGAAGTATGCGGCTGGCGAATAAGCCCCATTTCCTCGAGATCCTGCAAGGTATTCCTGATTGTCGCCGGAGATAATCCCATACGATACTTATTGGCAATTACCCGAGAGCCGACCGGGTCGGCGGTCTGGATATAATGGTTTATAAGGTTCTGGAGAACCTTTTTCTCTCGCTGTGACAGATTATCAAACGACATGTTACTTCTTTATAATTCAACAAGTTAATGCCATTATTTGGCAATCTCCAAACCAGAGTGCTAAATATTGCATAAAATTATAGAGATAGTCAAGCAATAATTTCGCTCGACTATCCAATGGTTTATAACAAACTTATTTAGCTATTGTTCAAGGCGAAGATAAATGGCAGACTATTTTCAAGCCTATTTCGACTCTTTTTTCTTTGTGGTCCCGGTGCTGTCGGCTTGTTTGTGTGTCACCTTTCTTCCGCCCTCGGAACGGTCATCGATACCGTTGTTATTGCGGTCAACGAAGTCATTGTAGTCTTTGCCGCCCGTGGAGCCGGAAGTCCCGGGATGATCTTTCTGCACATCCTGCGCCTTATCGCCTCGTGTATTCGACAAAGTGTCGACTTTCGTACGCTCCTGTTTTTTGTCGCTTTTCTTATCAATGGCAAAGGACATCGAAAACATCAGGAATACCGAGGCCAGGAAATATATTAGGATTTTTCGCATATTAAATCTCCCCTTGCACCGCATTATAATAAAAACAATCTCCCGGTCAACTCAAAAATCAGTGTCCCCTCTTTGTCGTTGTTGATCCGGAAGAAGTCGTCTTGGAAGACGACTTCTCCGAACCGGAACTCTTACTGGATGAATCGCCGCCGGACTTGCTGCTGCCGGAATCGGACTTACCGCTCTTCCCCGAACTTTCGGATGAGGAGGATTTGCCGGAGGAGCCGGACTTTGATTCCTTGCTGCTTCCAGTTGATTTTCGGGACTTGTAGGTCTTCGATGATTTGCTGTCGCTGCTTGATTTGCCGCTTGACTGGTCGCTGCCGCTTCTCTTACTGGTTCCATATGTCGATTTTGTATCGGATGACGTTGATTTCGTGGTTTTATAGCGATCGGAGCTTTTGGTACCGGTTGAACTTCTGTCTTTGGTTGCCGTTCCTGTATTGGTTTTTACAGTTTTGGTATACCTTGAAGTCGTCCTGGTTTCCTCGGCGATTTTGTACTTTTCACCTGCGACAGATTTTGACATTACCGGCGTATGGGTTTTCTTAACCACCACCTGTTTTTCATAGTCGGGATAACCGTTCTTGGCCGGATCGAGATAGGCCTTAGTTTGCACTTCTTTAAATCTCGATTTTATTTCCGGCCGTGTGACAATCACGTTTCTGTCCAGCACGATCGACTTCCGTCTGACTACGCTGATACGGTCCTCCCAGCAGTACCCGAACGGATCATAAACGGTAATCCAGTGCCAACCGTAGTAAACACGCGGTATAAACAACGGCGCCACGCCCCAGTAGACTCCGTCAATGTAAATTGTCGCACCCCACGGGTAATCGATGTAAACCGATCCATAATAACCCCAGTCCCAATCCCAGTAAGGATGATGGTCATGATGGTAGATATGCACCGGTCGGAAATAATAATCGTTCCACTCCTTGACCATGAAGGAGGTCATGTCGAAGGCTCTCTTCGTATTGTGGTCGCTCTGGAAGTAATTGGCGTTAATGTAGTCCATGAAATCATACGGATCATCATCCGCAGCCAGATCGGAGCCGTTATACCAATCCGGAATATTGAACGGCTGTCGCGAGGCCACTATCTGAAGGTACTCGATACCTTCCGGACCGCGAACCGTCAGCTCATAATCCTCATACTGCGACGGGATTTGATAAGTCTCGCCGCCTTCAATCCAGCCGTTATCCCTGGGGTCGGCCGGATAAATAAGGTTGACATTGCCACGGGTGTCAATGTTGTAGATAGCAACAAAGCAATCCTGGTCAGCCCGGAACGAGATCGTGATATCGTCACCGGAGTAATATTCATCGTTGTCCGTCCAGACTTCAACATTAAGGAATCGGTCGTGCTTGATATATTCACTGTAGTCGATATCGCGGTCATAGACTATAATCTCTGCCCCGGCCGCTGATGCCAGCAGCATCATGGCTGCTATCAGCATTACCTGTTTTGAGATTAATCGTTTCATTTTACTCACCTCACAATTCTTTCTTTGATCGATATGATCACTTTATAATTATACCTTCAATGGTTCTCTTAAGATAATCTTCGTCATGCTGCGGGCGAGCCAGTTCCGGATTCGCATAAGCGGTTTGATAAGCCCACTGAAATTCCACGCTGGAAGTTCCATTAATATTAATGACTCTTATTTTGGCGAAATGATTGTCATTGGTCCAGATAATATAGGTATGATACAGAATTATCTCCGACCAGCCTACCGCAGACCAGCCGTCACCAGGCGAATATCCGATTTCGTCAAAGTCGTAGGTGTAACCCATATCCTGAATGTCCGTGTTGACATCGCCGACATTGATGAAAAAGGTCTGCAGGCCGGGATCAAACTCCAGATAAATGTCGGCCGCAATCGAGTTATAGGGCACCCGCGCCTGGGCGGAAAAATCAAAACCGGACGTTGATGAAACCTGATAGAAATCGGTCAGGAGGGTCGCGCCTTCCGGCCGCGGAGTATCGAAAACCGTTTCATAAGAGAGGGCCGATTCATGGCCCGCATCATCCACGGCAGATACGGCATAGTAATAAGTCTCGCCGTTGTTGACTTCATAGTCAAAATAATATTCATTTGTGGTGGTACCCATTAATTCATAAAGATCATCATCCGGGCTCCACCATACTCTGTAATAGGCCAGGTCATCATCCTGAACCGGAAGCCAGTAAATATAAACCGCCTCATTACCGGTTATCGAATAAACACCCTGCGGGACAGCCGGCGGAAGATCCTCCGCAACCGGCACTTCGATATATCGAGTCGTTTCCTTTTCACATCCCGCCATGAGGAGGGTTAGAATCGCTATTCCTGTAATAACTATTGTTTTCATTTTCTTCTCCTTTGTTTCTCCAACAGATTACAATACAAACTTCATGCCAATCAATATAAGTGATTGACCGTCAATCTATTATATTTATTTCGGAATTTTTCGACAAGGTTTGAGGCACAAAAAATGTTCATTATGGAGGTGTCATGCACCGAATTAATCAGGCTGGCTGAGGTCGTATTCCTTTATTTTTGTGCGAAGTGTATTTCGATGAATTCCAAGCACTTCAGCCGTCTTGCCCAGATTCCAATCAAGCCGGTCCAAAATCCTCAGAATATGCGCTTTTTCGAGATCGGCTATTTTCTCGACCGTATCCACAGAAACCTCTTCAATTGCCTTCAATCCGGGCAATTCTCTGGCCGTAATGACATCGCTTCGCGATAGAACCACCGCCCTTTCTATTACATTCTGAAGCTCCCTCACGTTGCCGGGCCAGTTGTATGATACAAGCAACGAGGCGGCGGCAGGATCAAAGCCTTTGATTTCCCTGCCCAGCTTGTTAGAAAAGGCTTCCAGGAATTTTTCCGCGAGAAGCAAAACATCTCCCGGCCTCTCGGCCAGAGTGGGCAGCGATATAATAATAACGCTCAACCGGTAGTATAAATCTTCACGGAATTTTCCTTCCTTCATCATCGCGCCGAGGTCCCTATTGGTTGCGGCAATCAGCCGAAAATCCAGGCTTATGCTTTCTTCACTGCCGAGTCTTTCGACCTTTCTATCCTCCAGGACCCGCAGCAGCTTGGCCTGCATGGTCAAAGGCATATCCCCGATTTCATCCAGAAAGATCGTGCCGCCGTCGGCCAATTCAAATTTGCCCGATTTCCTCCGATCGGCTCCCGTGAAGGCCCCTTTCTCGAAGC
>JBFMFJ010000238.1:0-915 GCA_040752235.1 Candidatus Zixiibacteriota bacterium
TGTAATTGCGTTCCTTGTAATTATCGCCCTGGCGCCATTGCAGCAGACGTTTTCTCAAGACAAGATACAGAATCATGTCGTTTTGAAGATACAAAAGGGTGCTCTCCTGGCCACGATTCTGGGGGAACTTAATGCCGTCGCGATCGATACGATAGCCGGCAAGAGTACCTTTCTCATTTATTACAGCGATCCCTTACCGGTTGACAGCGTTGTGGAGCTACTTGAGGGAGATCCCGACGTTATATATGCTCAGCCGAACTTTTTATGTGCGGTCCCTGAAATAGGTCAGATAAGCCAGTCATTTCCCGATGAAAACAAGCCTGTCTATATCAGCGGAGTAAGTCCCGATCTATATTATGATCAACAGGGAGCAATTATAGTCAGCGCCGACTCGGCTAATCTGATTTCTACCGGAGACGGAGTGACGGTGGCTGTGATTGACAATGGCATTGATTACAATCATCCTCTTTTCGAAAACTCCATTTCTGCAAGCGGCTTTGACTTTATTGACAATGATGACTATCCGGCAGAGGAAATTGGCGGACTGCTGGGTCATGGCACATTTGTCAGCGGCCTTATAAAACGCATCGCCCCTGACTGCATTATTATGCCCCTTAGAGCCTTTGATGCCGAAGGGCTCGGCAGCAGTTTCAAGGTGGCCGAAGCCATCTACTGGGCTATTGACAACGGCGCCGGCGTAATCAATATGAGTTTTAGCATGAGCGAGACCGATCCGGTCATTTACGATGCCGTCAGTGTCGCCCTTGAGGCCAATCTGGCTTTGGCGGCTTCACCGGGTAATGACGGCCAGGAATTGACGACCTATCCGGCGGCTTATACCGGAGTTATTGCGATTTCCGCCATTGACAGCCTGGACTATATCGCCCCGTTCTCCAATTATGGAAACTATATTGA
>JBFMFJ010000238.1:925-5816 GCA_040752235.1 Candidatus Zixiibacteriota bacterium
GTCAATATATACAGCTCTCTGGCGGGTGAGTATCAGTGGGGAACCTGGAGCGGAACATCATTTTCGACGCCGATTGTCAGCGGTGTCTGCGCCCTGGTTCTCAGTCTTGATCCGGATATGACCAGTTATTCAATCAGGAACCTGATCAAGACAACTGCTGAGACCGAATTGTATTGGGGTGTTGTATCCATCAACGATCCAATGTACGGGTGGGGACGTGTCAATGCTTTCAAAGCGGTCTGGGATCTTGTTGTCGGTGAAGTCGATATGCTTCGCGGAACAAACATTCTTGATGTCAATTATCTGTCCCGTTATGTATTCCGCAACGGGCCTCCGCCCAAACCCGAGGCCATCAGAGGTGATATAAATCTTAACGGTTCGGTGGATTCAACCGATGTGACCAAACTGGTCGACCAGATATACAGAAACGGCAGCGGCGCCCCGCAGGAATAAACGTACTTCCATGTAAATATTAATACCGGTTCGGGAAATCACTCCCGGACCGGTTTTTTTTAAGGCCGCAAACCGGCCGTACCTCACTGTACTTCAGATGATTCTTTATCGATAGTCTCATTCCGGAAATTGATGTATTTTTTGCCCTCTCACATTACTCTAATATATATAAGGAATTAATGCATGAACGACTGCTTTTTTGGTGCCACATAACCTGCAGGCAGACATCTCTTTAGTATTTCCGCTATGCAGAATATTGATGTAAGGAGGTGATAAGTATATCGTACTATTTTTTTATCTAATTGGGATCAGTTGACTTGTTCTTCAATCATTCATCGGAGGAAAAATGAAAAGAGTAACACTTCTTTTTGTACTGACCGCATTTATAATCAGTGGAATGGCGCTTGCGGCCGATGTAATCAAGGTCGAACGTGATTTTGGTTCATCATTTTACGGCTATGCCCAGAATAAATGCCTTTTGGTCGTCAAAGACGGGACTCCTTCAATGTATGCTCAATCCCGCGCCGGCCTGGCAATTACCGGAAATGCAGCTATTGATGAAATCAACAACAAGTTTAAGGTCCACGGTTTTTCCAAACAGTTCCCGGCGGCCGATCAGGCCAGTCTGACCCATCCGTCAGATAAGCCCTTGACCCGTTATTATATTTCCGAATTTCCAGAGGGGAATCTTGATGCTGTCATGGCCGCCTATAGCCGACTTCCATTTGTGGAGAAAGTGGAACCGATCGGGCTGTTCTATATGAGCGCCACCCCGGTAGACCGTTATTATGATGATCCCCCGGAGACTTTCCCCTATGACCAGTGGCATTACTGGGATACCTATGGAATAAGCGCCAATACCGCCTGGGATATGGAAACCGGCGATCCCGATGTTGTCGTGGCCGTTATTGACGGCGGTGTGAGATATTATCACTATGATCTGGGCGGCACCAATCCCCCCGGACCGGCTGATAACAGCACCAACGGTAATATCTGGGTGAACAATGGAGAAATTCCCGGAAACGGTATCGATGATGACAACAACGGCTATGTCGATGACGTCGTCGGCTGGGATTTTGTGACGACCTCATCACAGTGCAATGATGTTGACTGCTCCACGGCTGATAACGATCCGGCTGACTGCGGCGGTCATGGCACCCATGTTGCGGGAACAATCGCCGCCATTACCAATAATGATCCTAATTTCGGCGTGGCCGGTGTCGCCGGCGGCTGGAATAACGGCACCACCGACTATACTTCCAACGGCGTGAAAATCATGTGTCTTCGTGCCGGCTGGAAGAGCCCTCTGGGCGGATTGATGAGTATGGATTACTGCGCTCAGGCGATGTACTATGTAGCCACCATGGTCGATAAGGGCGTCAATGTCACCGCCATCAACTGTTCCTGGGGTTCATCGAGCTATATCGCCGCCGCCGTTGATGCCGTCCTGGCCCGGGATGTTATGGTTATCGTCGCCGCCGGCAACGACAACACCAGCAACTATGATTATCTTGGCGGACGCGCCGATTGTATGGATGTCGGCGCCACCGATCAGAGCGGCAATCCGGCCAGTTTCTCCACTTACGGTTCATGGGTTGATATCGCCGCCCCCGGTGTTGAAATTCTGAGCACCTACCATAATTCCGACGATCCCGGTGGCGATTATATCGCTCTGATGGATGGTACCTCGATGGCCTGCCCGCATGTAGTGGGTGTCGCGGCTCTTCTGGAGTCATACAATCCCGCTCTGTCGGGTCCCGATAAATTCACCATAATTACCGACCCGGACAATGTCAAGTGGTACAATCCGACCAAATATGTCGGAGTCGGCATTGTCGATGCTCGTCTCTGCCTTGAAGCGGCCGGGCCGTCCTGTGACGTGACCGCCGATTTCAGCGGCACTCCCACCTCCGGTTGTGCTCCGCTGACAGTCAATTTCACCGATCTCTCCGCCGGACCGGTAACATCATGGAGCTGGACATTCGGTGATGGCGGTACCTCAACTGCCGAAAATCCATCGCATCAGTACACCTCGGCCGGAACATATACTGTCAGTCTGACGGTTTACTCCGCCACCTGCAATGACACTGAGACCAAGACCGGTTATATAACAGTGTCCGGTACCGTTGCCGCCGATTTCAGCGGCACACCCACCTCCGGTTATGCGCCTCTGACCGTCAATTTCACCGATCTTTCCACCGGCAATCCCACCGCCTGGAGTTGGACTTTCGGTGACGGCGGTACTTCGGCAGTCAAGAATCCGACGCATCAGTATACCGATGCCGGAACCTACACCGTAACATTGACCGCATCCAATGCCTGTGGTTCCGATCTTGAGACCAAGACCGGTTACATTACAGTGAATGAAGCAGTCGGCTGTGTTATGCATGTTCAGGATATTGTCGTGACAAGGATTCCGGCAGGGCGTAATTGCTATGGTCGCGCCGTTATTTACATCCGCGATGCCTACAACCAGCCGGTTGCGAGTGCCACCGTCTATGTCAACCTTACCGGAAATACCACGGAATCATTGAGCGGTACTACCGGTTCCGATGGCACCGTAACCATTACTTCAAGCAAGACCAAAACCTGCAGCGGGGAATGGTGTTTCGAAGTGACCAATGTGACGCATGCCACCTGCACATATAACTCATCCGCCAACCTGGTGACGAAATCATGCGAAAGCGGTGATGTTTACAAACTGCAGGAAGGCATGATTCCATCCGCTTTCAGTCTAAGCAACTATCCCAACCCGTTTAACCCGAACACGACCATTGAAATGAATCTGCCGATTGCCTCCGAATGGAATATCAACATCTACAATATCACCGGCCAGAAAGTCGCCGAATTCAGCGGCTACAGTGAAGCCGGTGTTATTTCGGTCGACTGGGATGCTTCTCAGCAGGCTTCAGGTATTTACTTCATGAAGGCCGCTGCGGGAATATATTCCGCCGACAAGAAGATGGTTTTGATGAAATAAGCAGGCTTTTCGGAAACCGGTGTTCCGGTTTCCGAAAATGTATCGATCCAAAAAATACCGCCCCTTTGGGCGGTATTTTTTTGCGACAGGGAATAGACATATTAGTTGGATAGAATGCAATATTATTAGCAGATATGGACTTGTGAAGTATCATAGCGACGAAATACAAAAAAATTAAAATAGATGTATTTTTTTGATTTCACAGCCCACATATCTAAAAAGGGCACTCCTAAGCAGGGTTTCCTGAATCCTTAATTTTCAAAATTTCATCATTTCTCTCTGACATCCCGATTGCATCAATCGGGTCGATATTCTGAAGGGAGGTGGTAAGTTAAAGCAGATTACCAAATAACAGGGATAGTTGTCTAAATGCTTCAATCAATCATCGGAGGAATTATGAAAAGAGTAACACTACTTCTCATTCTGGCCGTATTTATGGTCGCCAGTGCGGCATATACGGCTGAAGTGATCAAAATTGAAGGTCAAACCGGCCCGTCATTTTATGGATACGCCCCTGACAAGTGTATTGTCATAGTCAAGGAAGGAACGGGGGCCATTTCCGCCATAGATCGCACCGGTCTGGCCATGACGGGCAACAGGGAATTGGATGATATTGCCGCCCGATATCAGGTTAGCGGCTTTGCCAAACAGTTTCCGACCGCTGATCGGGCCGCGAAGACCCATCCATCGGACATGCAGCTGACGCGGTACTATAAGGTCCATTTCCCCGAGGGCAATCTGGATGCGGTTATGGAGGCTTATCGGCGTCTGCCATTTGTCGAAAAGGTCGAGCCGGTCGGTCTTTATTTTATGACGGCAACGCCCAATGACCGCTATTATGACGACCCGCCGCCGGAGTTCCCTTATGACCAGTGGCATTACTGGGATACATACGGAATCAGCGCCAATACCGCCTGGGATCTCGAGACCGGCAGCGCTGATGTGGTAGTGGCGGTAATCGATGGCGGTGTAAGGTATTATCATTATGATCTGGGCGGAACTAATCCGCCGGGGCCGTCCGACAACAGCACCAATGGCAATATCTGGGTAAACAGCGGAGAAATTCCCGGTAACAGCATCGATGATGACAACAATGGATATGTCGATGACGTTGTGGGCTATGATTTTGTGGCCACTTCATCATTATGCAATGATGCCGACTGCAGCGGTGCCGACAATGATCCGGCCGACTATGTCGGGCATGGCACGCATGTGGCAGGAACCATTGCGGCAATCACCAACAATGATCCCACATTCGGTGTCGCCGGAATTGCCGGTGGATGGAATGACGGAACCACCAATTACACCGCTAACGGCGTCAAGATAATGTGCCTGAGAGCCGGATGGTCAAGCCCGTTCGGCGGGCTGATGAGCATGGATTACTGTGCCGAGGCGATGTATTATGTCGCGACAATGGTCGACAAGGGTGTCAATGTGACCGCCATAAACTGCTCCTGG
>JBFMFJ010000239.1:0-5800 GCA_040752235.1 Candidatus Zixiibacteriota bacterium
TCAGACTGCTGGCAGAAAAAGGAGTCGATATAAATGTCATCGGCGCCGATGGCCGCAGTCCTCTCTATCAGGCAGTATGGAACGCCGATATTGACCTGACAAAATATCTTCTGGATAAAGGAGCCGAAGCCAACATCCGCGCCGAGACAGGCGTTTCATTGCCATATTTTGCCACAGCGTTCAGATCTCCGGAATTCGGTATTATGCTTTTTGAAAAAACATCTGACTTTTCCGAGCAGGATGCCCTGGGATTGAACATGCTTCATTATGCCGCGGCTCGAGGATTCGGCGAGCAGGTTCAAATGCTCTTTAACAGGGGTATCGATATTAATTCCCGGGATTCTCTGGGAAGAACGCCACTCGCCTATGCTACATTGTGGAAGCACGACGATGTAATAGATATTTTGAAAACACATGGGGCTATAGCTGATGATTCCGCAACGTTCTGGTTCAGTGGAGATTATCTTGGCAGGCCGACACCAGGCAAAAACCCCGCCCTGTTCGTTGGAGATGAACTAAGGACTCCCTTCGCACCGCACGGAAGATTGACCTTCTCGCCGGATGGGACCGAAATGATCTGGTGCCACCAGGCCATGCCGATTCAGGCAATGTGGTATTCCAGGCAGGTACAAGGAAAATGGCAACAACCGGTAATAGCTCCTTTTACTGACCCTGCACTGGATTACGCTGATGGTAATCCCGGTTTTTCCGCCGACGGTAATCGCATCTATTATCATTCCCAACGCCCTCTTAATAATGAAAAAGTCCGAGAAGAGAAATCCAATATCTGGTATGTCGATCGATCCGGTGATGGCTGGAGCACGCCGGCTTCTCTGGGGCCGCCGATTAATTCCGATGAAAGCGAATATGATCCGGCAATAACCCCTTCCGGAAACCTGTACTTCATTGGTGAAGGATATTCGGACAGCTACGGCGCCGGCGATATTTATATATCGGAATTTGTTGATGGGAAATATTCCATACCGCGAAATCTTGGCTCGCTCATCAACAGTGAATATAATGAGCTTTCTCCTGTCGTGCCGAAGGACGAGAGTTACATCATTTTTGCCTCGAATCGCCCTTACATGGGTCAGCGCAATCTGCAATTGTACGTAGCCTTCAGAAATAACGATGGCTGGACGCAGCCTGTTCATCTGGGCAGAATGATCAATCAGAGTCATACCTGGCGCCCTTCCATAACATCAGACGACAAATTCATTTTTTATCAGCAGGGGACGAATTATTATTGGTTTAGTACCGACTATATCGAAGATATCAGAAAAACCATTATCGGCCCCGAACAGATCACGGCATTAACTCCCATCCCCGTATTGCGTAAAGGCGATCAACTCTTCGAACATGCCGCCACCAACAATATCGCTTTGGGGGACCTCGACAGCGATGGTGATCTTGATGCGGTTTTTTCGAATATGCAATTTAATGACTCTCGTGTATATCTCAATGATGGTCACGGCGTATTTACGCCAACAGAACAGCTATTGACTCAGCAGGGGCATGGCGTCGATCTTGGCGATCTTGATGCTGACGGCGATCTGGATATTTTCATTACCTGCGCGGACTTTGGAATGGGAAACAATGAATATCATCGTCCCAGCAAAATATATTTCAATGATGGGCGGGCCAATTTTACAGCATCCCCGCAGGATCTGGGGGATTCGTTATTAAGCGGCAATGATGTGCAGCTTGTCGATATCGACACCGACGGCGATCTGGATGCGATGATTGTATATTATCAACAGGATAATGGCATTTTTATTAATGACGGCTATGGAACTTTCACTCGATCCGACCTGACTTTCCCGACCGGCTCAAACTGGGCCGACCTTGACGGCGACGGTGATATCGACATCCTGTTTCGAGAATCGGGCGCAGGATTCAAGACGCTTCTCAATGACGGTACGGGTCATTTCCCAGAATATTGGTCAAAGATTGACAGCGCCCTTAATCGCGGAGGCGTCGGCCTTGGCGATATTGATGGAGACGGCGACCCTGATGCCATAATCACTTATCTTGATCAATCGGACCATCGTTATTCCACATTATGGTACAATGACGGCACCGGTCGCTTCACTGAATCTGATGTCAGACTTCCGTTAACACGATACGCCAGGGTATCGGTCGGCGATCTTAACGGTGACGATCTTCCGGATGTATTTGTAAATAATTTCGGCCTCCCCAGCGCGGTATGGCTTAATGACGGGCACGCCGGCCTGTTCGATTCAGGTATCAGACTTCCCGGAGAATGGCTGAATACGGGCTGCCCTTTGGGCGATCTTGATAATGACGGTGATCTTGATGTGTTTATCGCGGCCTTTGGCGGCGGCCCCAATGAAATCTGGTTTAATGAAAAGTGAACCGATTAGTATACATCTGTTAATGTGCAAGTTTTGATTATACCTGCCATAATGTGGTGGGAAGTGGACGGCAGATCCTTCTCTTCGAAGCTCAGGGATTGCCAAACTCAGGAGGCCTGTCCACATCTGCCCCTTTCAAAAATGTCAGGTCAGGCCCTGTTCGAGATTTATCGAGAATGTGACCTGGCACCAAAATAATTTTTCAATGCTTTTCAACAGCCTGAGCCGGCACCGCTTCAATCGTTTCTCTGTGTTTCGAAGTAAGATAGGTGTACAAGGCCGGTATTACGAATAGTGTCAATCCCAGCGAAAATAACAATCCGCCGATAATGACAATACCCATCGGCACCCGGCTCTTGGAAGCCGCCCCGATAGCCAGTGCAATCGGCAGCACCCCGAAAGCTGTGGCCAGGCTGGTCATCAAAATCGGACGGAATCGCTGCACCGCCGCATCGATTACAGCTTCGGTTATTTCCAGCCCCTGCGCCCGGCGCTGATTGGCGAATTCCACAATCAGGATACCGTTCTTGGTCACGATTCCAACCAGGGCGATAATCCCGATCTCACTGAAAATATTGAAAGTCTGACGGAATATCCACAGCGATAAAATCGCTCCCGCCAGCGCCAGCGGCACCGTGAACATGATAATCAGCGGATCGCGGAAACTCTCGAATTGGGCCGACAGAATCAAATACACCAGAGTCAGGGCCAGGATAAAGGCAAACAACAGGGTGTTGGTACTTTCAGCGAATTCCTTGGCTGTCCCTGACAACGTTGTCGAGAAAGACTCATCCAGCACTTCATCGGATATCTTATCCATCTCATCGATAGCTGATCCAAGCGTGAATCCGTCAGCCGGCGACGCACTGACTGTCGCCGCGACATAACGATTGAAACGGTACAACTGCGGCGGATTGGTTCGGTACGACATGGTCACGACATTATCGAGTTGAATCAGCTCACCCTGATTGTTCCGGACATATATCGAACTGAGATCAAGCGGTTCATCACGATTAACCCGGTTGGCCTGGGCGATCACGGAGTACTGTTTGCCGTTAAAGATAAAGAAGCCATAACGCTGGCCGCTGAAATACAATTGCAGCGTTTCCGCGATATCGCGAATGGTAATTCCCAGAGCTCTGGCCCGGTCGCGGTCGATTTCGATAGTCAATTCCGGCTTGTTGAATTTTAGATTCAGGTCCACAATATCGAAGACCGAATCGGCCTGGGCCCTGGCCATGAAATCGGGAAGAACTTCCTTCAACTTATCCATGGTGGGAGCTTGAAGGACATATTCCACCGGCAAACCGGAGCGGCGTCCGCCGCCGATAGTCTGCTCCTGTGTCACATAGGCGCGGGCGAATGATTCCGCGCGCATTCGCGCCGAAAGTGCATTGGCTATTTCCTGCTGGCTTCTTTCCCTCAACTCGGGTGAGACCAGATTGATCCTGATGAAACCCGAGTTGGCTGCGCCGCTGGACCCGAATCCCGGCGCCGTCAATGACAGGATGGCATCTTTTTCCGGCAGAGTATCGACGATCTTAAGAAGGTTGCCGACATAATCGCGCATAGCATCATAGGCCGTCCCTTCCGGGGCCGTAATATTAATTGACAGGCGGCTTTTGTCTTCCATCGGTGCCAGTTCCGAAGGAATCAGCGCCCCGATTCCGAAAATGATCAATACCGAAGCAACCATAATCAGCGGCGCCAGCCATCGACGGGCGATAAACCGGCCCAGCAGCCGATGATAACCTTCAATCAGATTTTTGAAAAGACGCTCACTGATTTTGAAGAATTTGGTTTCCTTGTCGCTCTTATGCAATATCCGGGCGCTCATCATTGGAGTAAGCGTCAGAGAGACAAAAGCGGAGATCAGCACCGCTCCGGCGACGACAATTCCGAATTCGCGAAACAGCCGGCCGGTTAAACCCTGCAGGAAAATAATCGGCAGAAAAACCGAGGCCAGCGTGATGGTCGTCGAAATAATGGCGAAGTAAATCTCTTTGGAACCGAGATGCCCCGCCTCGCGAGGCGGAATCCCCCGCTCTATTTTGCTGTAAATATTTTCGAGCACAACAATGGCATCATCAACCACAATTCCGGTCGATAGT
Organism: Candidatus Zixiibacteriota bacterium; assembly: GCA_040752235.1. Taxonomy (GTDB): domain Bacteria; phylum Zixibacteria; class MSB-5A5; order GN15; family PGXB01; genus PGXB01. The sequence continues at coordinate 4,487 of JBFMFJ010000239.1, forward strand.
ACAATTCCCAGCAATGTCAGGATATTGATGGTGAATCCTGAGGCATACATGATGAAAAAGGCGCCGATCAGTGAAATAGGTATCGCTACCATCGGAATAATAGTCGTCCGCCACTGCCGCAAAAATGCAAAGATAACCAGCAGGACTAACAAGAACGCGATCAATATGGTTTCTTCGACTTCCGAAATACCTTTGCGGATATTTGTAGTAACATCCTGCGTTATTTTGACATTGATATCTTCCGGCAATTCCCGCTTTATCTGTTCCACCCGGCGGTACACCTCATCGGCTATGGCAATATGATTCGAGCCGGGTTGCGGTGTTACGGCCACGGCCACCATTGGAATGCCGCCGTCGCCCCGCAGGAGGGTTCGTTCATTTTCCGGTGCCAGCACCGCTTCACCGATATCCCGAAGCCTGACAACAGAACCCTGGGTTTCCTTTATAATAAGATTGTTGAACTCTTCGGGAGTGGACATCCTTCCGAAGGTACGAATCGACAACTCCGTGTTGTACCCCTCGATCAAGCCGGATGGCAATTCGACATTTTCCTGGTTAAGGGCACTCCGGACATCCAGTGGCGTCAATCCATGCGCAGCCAGCCGGCCCGGATCTATCAACAGCTTCATGGCGTATTTTTTTTCGCCCCAGATACCGATTTCGCTGATACCCGGTATCGTCTGCAGCCGCTCCTTGAAAATATCATTGGCAATCGCCGATAACTCCAGAAGCGAACGCCGATCGCTTTGAAGGGCCATTGATAATATCACCGTCGCGTCGGCATCGGCCTTTGATATGATTGGCGGATCGACGTCGGCGGGAAGATTGCGCTGCGCCCGCGAGACCCGGTCCCGGACATCATTGGCGGCCGCTTCCATGTTCACGCCCAATTCGAATTCCACCCTGATAGAACTGCGACCGTCGCGGCTGGTCGAGGTTAGCGACCTGATTCCTGAAATACCGTTTATCGATTCCTCCAGCGGTTCCGTAATCTGCGATTCGATAACATCGGCATTGGCCCCGGTGTAGCTGGTCGAAACCGAAACTATCGGAGGATCGACACTCGGATATTCGCGCACCCCCAGAAAAAGAAAACCGATAACGCCAAAAAGAACGATCAGAATCGACATGACCGTGGCCAGAACCGGACGATTAATGCATATAGAGGATATTATCATGAATTGATTCCGCTACTTATCGGAAAGACTGGAAATCTGAATCGGCTTGCCGTCGGTCACCTGCATCAGGCCGGTCAGGATAAGCGTATCTCCCGGGTGCAACCCCCGGCTGATCTGGACCGTTCTTTCGGTTCTG
>JBFMFJ010000240.1:0-5795 GCA_040752235.1 Candidatus Zixiibacteriota bacterium
AGCATTTTCACCGGCATAAACATCCATCCAGGCGATTTTCTTTTTGCCTTTATAGGCTTTCTCGACAGCGGCATCGACCACCCGACGGGTGGCTTTCATGATATCGCGGCCGATACCATCGCCCTCGATAACGGGAATAATCGGTTTGTCGGGAATAACCAGCTTCTTGTTTTTGACTTCAATACGCTTGCCATCCTTGGGAATCTGAATGTGTTTGAATTTTGGTGGCACGTTTTTCCTCCATTAATATCCGATTTCTTTGAGAATACCTTTGTAGTTGTTGGCGGAATTCTGCAATTCGACCAGTTCCTTCTTGTTGAGCTTCAGTTCGAGAATCTTCTCGACACCGTTGCCGCCGAGAACAATGGGTACTCCGATGTAAATGTCGTCGATACCGTACTGTCCGGTGAGATGCGCCGAACACGGGAAGACACGCTTTTCATCGCAGAGAATGGCGCGGGCCATGTCAACCGTGGCCGCCGCCGGGGCATAGTACGCCGAACCGGACTTGAGCAGCTTGACGATTTCGCCGCCGCCGCCGCGGGTTCTTTCGGCGATCTCACCGATACGCTTGGCATCGATCAACTCGCCGATCGGGATACCGGCAACCGTCGTGTAACGCGGAAGCGGCACCATGGTATCGCCGTGACCGCCGAGCACCATCGCCTGCACTTCCGCCATCGCCACGCCCAGTTCCATCGCCACGAAAGCGCGGAAACGGGTTGAGTCCAGAATACCGGCCTGACCGCAGACACGGTTGGTCGGGAATCCGGTCACCTTCATCATGTGATAAGTCATGATATCGAGCGGGTTCGAGACGACGATAACGAAGGCCTTGGGGGCATACTTCTTTATATTCTTGGCTGCCGTTCCGACAATATTGGCGTTCATATTAAGAAGGTCTTCACGCGACATGCCGGGTTTACGGGCCAGGCCGGCGGTCATAACAACCAGGTCGGCGCCCTTGATGTCCTTGTAGTCATTGCTGCCGGTGATCATGCAGTTGTAGCCTCTGACCGGTCCGGCCTGAGTCAAATCGAGCGCTTTGCCCTGCGGCAGACCCTCGATAATATCGATCATGACAACATCGCCCAGATTGGCCTCGGCCAGATACTGCGCACAACTGGCTCCAACGTTTCCGGCTCCTATGACTGCGATTTTCTTGTTCATTATTCCTCCTCGAGTTTATAATTACACAACAGTCCGTTAATTTGCCAGTACTGTCTGCCCTGAGTCATGCACCAGGGCAGCCCTTATATTTTTCTTATTTTCGATTATACCATCAATCAGCCCCTGCGGGTCGGACAAAGAATTAAAATACACCTTGTCCGCCGTCCCTTCGGGAAGATCCGAATATAAATGCACATTAATTCGCTGACCGATCTTGAAAACCCGGTACAATTTGTGCCTTCCGAATGATTCTCTCCCCTCGGGCATATCGTTTTCCGAGGGTGTCCAGCTGTCGGCCAGGCGATAAAAATCCTTCGAGCCGATACCTTCATGGCACGGCGAAAACAGAATCACTGTCCCGCCGTCAACCACCGCCGCCTGAGTGTTCTCGAGCGATTTCTGAAGCTGATACAGATTGGCATCGAGCGGCGGTCTTGCCTCGGCCAGCAGGAGATCATAACCGCCGGTGATATGCTTGCCGTAAAGTCGACGAGCCACGTCACAGGCGCTGTTGAAAGTCTCCTGCAGGCGGCCGATGAATATCGCCTGTATTTCCGTTTCCGATGCCAGCACCATCTGAATCGACAGCACCCTGTCGCATGGATACAGTTTCATCAGTTTCCGAAGATCCTCCTCGATCGGATTGCCGTTCAGTCTCATCGGCATCGCCTCGAAACTGACCGCCCTGTTATGGTTGCGGACAATTGTCTCAAGATCACACAAACCGGGGAAAATGGATTTCCTTCCGCCGGTGAATCCGGCGAAATAGTGCGGTTCCACCGAGCCGATTATCACAACATTATCCGCATCCAGAATAATCCGATTCAGCCTGACGCGGTTACCATCCTCATCCCAGCCGATCTGGTTCATGGAACCGATATCCTCGGCGTTATGCACATGAATATTTTCTTCGATCTCCGGAAGTACCGCCCCGAAAATAGCCTCGAGCTGCTCCGGTGTCGGCGCCTGATGCGATCCGGTCGCGATCAGGAAGCGAGCCTTTCTGTTCAGCAATCCCATTCGGTCAAGCCAACCCAGTACTTTCGCCGTGGGTGTCTGCCGGTAGGCATCGTTGACGATAAACAGATCAGCCTCACGGATATCGAACGGTTCGGCACCGTTTGATACCAGCGCCGTTTCGAATGCCCCGAAATCCACAGTGCCCTCAACCGGATCATGATCGAATTCATCCAGATGCACCTGATCCGGCAGATTCAGTTTCAGTTTTTTATCACCGTAATTAATCGTAATTACCATCCGCCTAACCAAAGAAAAACGCCGTTTCCACCGCCGCGGTCTCGGGCGCATCGGAAGCATGAACCGAGTTGCACTGGACATCTTTGGCGATCTCCTGCCGCAGCGTCCCGCAGGCCGCCTTGGCCGGATCGGTGGCGCCAATCAATGTCCGCAAATCGGCGATAGCGTTTCCCTTTTCGAGAAGCATCGGGACCACCGGCCCCGACGTCATGTATTTGACCAGATCATTGTAAAAGGGACGTTCCCTGTGCACCGCGTAAAACGCGCGCGCCTTTTCGACCGTCAGTTGTTCCATCCGCAGGGCGCGGATTTTGAAACCGGCTTTTTCGAGACGACCGATCACATGTCCGATCAGATTTCTTTCAACGGCATCAGGTTTGATAATCAACAATGTCCGTTCCAAAAAACTCTCCTGTCACGACGTGGAGTTCTTGACCTTCTTCGCGATACTGAAGCCGAGTTCCAGAGCCTTCTTGTTCTTTTCCTCGGTTCCCCGGGGAGCGCGGGCCAGAACCGCTTCCTTGATTGATTCCTTCGAGACGATTCCGGTAAGTTCCGCGATGGCTCCCAAGGCGATCACATTGGCCACCATCACCTGCCCGATCTCTTCCCGGGCCAGTCGGACGAACGGAAAACCGTAATAACGCTTGGTCGGAACCTGGGTTACCAGGTTTGAATCGACGATCAGCGTTCCGCCTTCCTTCATATCGGGATAGTACTTATCGCAGGCTTCCTGTGTCAGGGCCAGAAGCAGGTCGAGTTTCATCGTTTTCGGATAATAAATTTCTCCCTCGGAGATGACGACGTCGGCACGGCTGGCGCCGCCGCGGGCCTCCGGCCCGTATGATTGCGTCTGGACGGCGTTTTTGCCGTCACCCACCCCGATGGCGGTTGCCAGGATGACACCGGCCAGAATCAAGCCCTGACCGCCCGATCCGGACAGACGGATTTCGTAGCGATCTTCGGGATTCTTTTTGCCGTTTTTCTTGACATGTGGCGTACTCATTCTTCAACCTCCTTCGCGGTGCCGAGCCGTTTGAGAAGCATATCGTATTCCTCGCAAAATTCCGTGGCATCGGTCTCATGTATCAGTCCGGTCACGAATTTGTCCTGCATCTTTTCCGGCGGGAGCTTCCTGGCCGCTTCGATCGGCATTGCATGCTTCTTGAACCAGTCAAGCATCCGCACGGCGTCGCCCTCCTTATTGAAGCGCCCGTAGTACGTATGGCAATTGGAGTAAACATCGACCAGTGCGAAACCCTTTTTTCTGATACCGCCCTCGATCAGTTTTTCGAGCTGCTGGACATGATAAACGGTCCCGCGTGAGACATAGGATGCGCCCGAACCGATCGCCAGCTTTACCGCGTCGAACTGCTTTTCATAGTTGCCGTACGGCGCCGTGGTGGCGAATGATCCGCCGGGCGTCGTCGGGGCGAACTGACCGCCGGTCATGCCGTATATCTTGTTATTTATAAGAATCGTCGTGATATCGATGTTCCTGCGGCAGGCATGGATGAAATGATTGCCGCCGATAGCCAGGGCATCGCCGTCGCCGGTAATGACAATCACCTTGAGATGCGGCTTGGCCACCTTGACACCGGTGGCAAAAGCCAGCGCCCGGCCGTGCGTGGTGTGAAGCGTATTGAAGTCGAGATAAACCGGCATACGGCTGGAACAGCCGATTCCGGAGACGACCACCACATTATCCTTATCGAGTTTCATGCGATCGATAGAGCGGATCAATGCGCCCATGACAATACCATTACCGCAGCCGGCACACCAGACATTCGGGAATTTCTTTTTCGGTCTCAAATAATGATGAGTAATATCCGATTCATGTGATATTTTTTGCATCACTTCACCTCTCTAATCTTATCAAGTATCTGCTGCGGGGCCATCACTTCACCATCATAACGCTGCAATCCGTAAATTTCCGCGTGACGCGGCGCAACTCGCTGGACTTCATTAATAAGTTGTCCCATATTGAGCTCGGCGACGATAATCTTCCTGACGCCGCTGAGCATCTGGTTAAGTTTGGCATCGGGGAAAGGCCATATCGTCAGCAGTTGTATGCCGCCGATCTTGATGCGGCGTTCGCGGGCCATCTTGATTGCCTGGCGCGCGGAACGTGAGACAGTGCCGTATGAAATAATCGCGATATGCGCATCCTCCATCATATCGGCGCGCATTTTGTAAATCTCATCGGTGTAGCGGTCTATTTTAAGGCGCAGTTTGTCGAGTTTCTCACGAATCTCAACCGGATTCGCCGTGGGAAATCCCTCCTGGTCATGCGTCAATCCGGTCACATTATAGCGGTATCCCTCTCCGAAGGATGCCATGTGGCTGGTGAAACTCGGTGTCATTTCGAAATGTTTGTACCAGTCCGAAGGAACATCCGGTTTCTGGCGTTTATTAACATGCAGTTCCCCTTCGTCCGGCACAACCATCATTTCCCGCATATGTCCCAGAACCTCATCGCTCAGAACAACCACAGGGGTTCGAAACCGCTCGGAAAGATTGACCGCGCGTACGGTCTCTTCGAAACATTCCTTCACGGTCGATGGTGCCAGGGCAATGGCGGTATAATCGCCATGAGTGCCCCACTTGGCCTGCATCGTGTCGGCCTGACCGATCTTGGTCGGAAGACCGGTTGACGGCCCTCCGCGCTGTACGTTTACAATCACGCACGGCGTTTCGGTGATATAGGCATAACCGAGATTTTCCTGCATCAGCGAGAATCCGGGGCCGGATGTCGCTGTCATCGATTTGCACCCGGCATTGGAGGCACCGATTATGGCCGCCATGGATGCAATCTCGTCTTCCATCTGGATGAATTTGCCGCCCCTCTTGGGCAATTCACGGGCCATACCCTCAGCGACCTCGGTCGAAGGCGTAATAGGGTATCCGGCGAAAAAGTCAACACCTGCGTACAAGGCACCCTGGACGCAGGCTTCATTTCCCTGCAAAAGTCGGGCTTTTATATTTTTATTGCTCATCATCTGCTCCATCATTTATAAGTGGAAGTTATCGCAAAATCAGGACAGTGGAGCCAGCACATAGCGCACTGGGTGCACTTTTCGGGATGCGCCAGAATCGGCTTACCATCTCGATCCGGTTCCAGTACCTTATGTGGACAAAACGCTATACAGATGTTGCACGCCTTGCACCAGTGAAGAAAAATATTCAGGGGAGGAGTCTTCCCGTCATATTGATACTTCGCCGTGGGTTCTTTTTTAACCTCAGCCTGTTCAGGCTTGTCTTCCGAAACATCAGGTTTCGGATTTTGGTCAGTCATCTCATTTCTCCTTCGGAGGCAACTAATTTGAACCTATTGTAAATTTATTTTTTTCGTTTCGATCCGCCCTTTT
>JBFMFJ010000241.1:0-5789 GCA_040752235.1 Candidatus Zixiibacteriota bacterium
CTTGTCTTCCAGGATTTATGTGTCGTCCCGATGATGCTGGCCATACCATTGCTCAGCGGATATGACACATCTGCAATGACGATTCTGATGACACTGGGAAGAGCGGTATTGATTGTGATCGGCGTTGTCCTTGCCTCAAGGCTGATTATACCGAGATTTCTTGGCATTATAGCGGCGACCCGGCAGCGGCACCTGTTCGTGATGGCGGTTATTCTGATTTGTATCGGGACCGCCTGGATAACCTCGATGGCCGGTGTCTCGCTGGCGCTTGGGGCCTTTCTGGCCGGGCTGGTCGTGGCCGGTTCCGAGTACCGCAGTCAGGCTTTATCCGATGTTATTTCCTTTAAAGATGTTTTCACAAGTGTCTTCTTTGTTTCGATCGGGATGTTATTGTCGGCGGCAAATGTCATGAATAATATTATCCCGATTCTGGTTATCCTGCTGGCGGTCCTGCTGGGAAAATTTATTGTTGTCCTGGTCACGACCCTTCTCATGCAACTGCCTCTACGGGTATCGATTCTGGCCGCCGTCGGCCTGGCCCAAATCGGCGAATTCTCGTTTCTTTTGATCCGCACTTCGCAGGGAACCAATCTTCTCGATGATCAACTGGCTTCGAGCCTGATTGCCGTGGCCATTATCACCATGTTCCTGACCCCGTTTGCATTATCACTGGCACCCCAGATGGCCGCCGGTGTCGGCAAAATGAAATCATTGAATAATCTTCTTAAGGTCTCTTTCGCCGAGGAGGCCGCGCAGGAGTCTTCGTTGAAAGATCATATCATAATCGGCGGTTTCGGATTTGCCGGACAGGAACTGGCCCTGGCTTTGAAAAAATGCGGGATTGGTTATGTCATCGTTGATCTCAACAGCGAAAATATTCATCGGGCGCTCGCGCAAAAGGAACCGGCCTATTATGGTGACATAACGTCGATTGAAGTACTGGAGCGATTGGGTGTGGCTCATGCCCTGAGTTTCGTGATTGTTATCAATGATCCTTCGGCCGTCGAGCAGGCCATCCGGGCTGCCCGTGCCGCCGCTCCTCGCATTCATATTATTGCGCGAACGCGTTATCTTCTGGATATCGAGCCGCTCAAGAGAGCCGGGGCCGATGAGATTATTGCCGCCGAACAGGAAGCGGCAGTTGAAATAGTCTCACATATACTGAAAAAATGTCAAATCGAGCAGGCCTCTATCCAAAAGGAGACCAGCCGAATTCGCGCCGATATTAACGAAAATCCCTCGACCACTCTTCAGTAAAAGCAAAAAAACCACAAATACTGAAATATTTATTTGACAAAATGTTCGCTATACATTACATTAAGTCATGTAACAATAACATTAAATTCTATCATGGTAATATTAAAAAATCATATAAAGCAACATCGAGCCCGGCTTGATATGACCCAGGAGGACCTTGCCGAGAAGGTTGGAGTCCGCCGTCAAACCATCCTGGCGATTGAAAAAGGGAAGTATACTCCGTCGGCGCTTCTGGCTTTTCAAATTGCGAAGGCGCTCGGGATGCGGGCCGATGAGTTATTCGAGTTGATCGAACCGGAGGGAGAGAGCAATGAAAGATGAAATGGATGCCATGAAAATGGATGAGCGCCAGCGACTATGCTGGTATAAGGCCAACCGGGCCTTGATCTTTTTTATTTTTCTTGTCTGGCTGTTTATGATTGCGAGCGAATTCAACAATGGCCGGATACCATATTTTCTTCTGATAATGATACCCGTTTTTGCATTGGCCAGATTGGTGTTTTATAAGTTATACTCCCGGAAGGGATAAGCCGGTATCTCAAGATGCTGCCTGTCGCATTTTTTTATTAATTGATATTGATGGCATAGTAAAAGTGCCCTCTTTTATATGATAATCTATACCATATTTGGTACAATATTCAGCAACCAGTAGAGAACATTCATTGTAGAACTGCCTATGGTTTTCATACAGTGAAGAATGTTTATTGTAATTCAATCGGCCAAAAATGATCTTGTCGGTAAATGAGACTCTTTCCAATAATTCCTTAAGATTTTGATTGAATATGTTTGGCGTTGGGTAAGGCTCGATGCTTACCCATGTTTTGGCGCCCCTATTATGTAATGCTTTTAAATTTGCAATACGAAGGTGCCATTTTTGAGCGCCAGGCTCAAAATAGTCAACAAAGTCAGAGCTGGCGGCTACCAAGCTAATACCGTATTCATTGTTCTCATTTGATCCGTATTGCAGAATATTAATTGGATATTTGCCTTTGGTTAATGAAGTAACTCTTATACCACCGTCATTCAATTTTTTTATGATTTTCAATGACATTTTGGAAACTTCAGGATATCCCATCATAAAGGGATCAGACATGAAACATAAGTGGACAGAAGATATTTTATGCAATAATCTTGGAATCTCCATGTCCAATAATTCCAATGAGTTGGATACCAATCTTGGTTTGAGCCAGTCATTATAGGTTCGAATTCGACCAAAACGCCTGGAAAGCAACATGGCATAACATGGGTAATTACAGCCGTGGAAACATCCCTCGATATGGTTGACCGTATAGTCACCATATTCCACGCCGGTCTTATAAAGAAGCGTTTTTCTTGTGATCTTTTCCATAGCAATAATATAATCTTAAAGACCAAATATGTCACCCTGCAAGTATTTTTTCTTCGCTTCTCTCCAAAACTCGAGTCCTCGTGGGTGTTTGCTTGCATAAATCAAGTAGTAGATATCTCTGTTAGATAGAGTCTTGACCTTTGCCTTTTGTTCAAAATCCTCCTCGACAGCCCTAAATCCCAGTTTAACAAGTTTGTTCTTATAAAATGACAACCATTCCAATTTTTTATTTGGCCAATCCTCACAGCCAAATACAAGATTAGCCTTTCCACTTGTCCCATCTTTATATATTTGCGCATTTCTCAGTAAATCGTGTATCGCAAAATTAATAATAAGATCTATACTTTTAAAATTCGAAAGCGCTTTTATTACATTAAATTGTATGTCAAAAGCATTTGGATCCAAAAAGGCAACTATCAAAGCCTTGTCCTTTTGAATATGTGTCATAATATTTAAAACATCTTTATTTGTATTTAAATTTAGGAATTCTATTTTGCTTTCCAAATTTGTATATAATTTGGCAATTCTGGTTCTTAGCGCCACGCATGTTTGCTCATTGGAATCAACAAAAATATAGTCTGTAAAGCGTGTTTTCAAATCGAGCGCCAATAAAGAAGAGCCTTTCACAAATAGTCCGTCATCTCTATTCCAACAAAGCCCCGGGCCAGAGAATAAATCTAAAAAGTACCTTTTCTCCTTAAATCTGATTTTCATTGCCTCGCTAACTATATCTAAATAGTATTTTAGGAGCTTCAATTTTAACTCACTTTGAGAATGTATACACCTCACCGGCAGCCCGTCTTCGGCATCCATTTTATCACACAAATAGCCCCGCCTTTTTCTCTCTTCACGATCACAATTTTGACAAACATTTTTACTCACTGGAAAGCCTCCCATTTTTTGATTTAAATAATTCCGCCAAATTAGGGAATCACTTATTGGATTATTCTGGCAATGGAAAAGGCAATGATGACATAATCCTTAATTATCAATATAATATGGTTAAATGTTTGAAACAATGTGAATTAACTTCACTTTTGTTTTAGATATTGAGTCATTCCGCACCAAATCTGTCTTATTATTCCGGCAAAATTCATCTGTAAGATTATTAATCCCTGATTGATTGTCTTTATGGACGGCTGAATCATGCCGGCGAACCGATCTTCCGGGTATCTGCAGATACCACCACAATAAAATCGGTTCTGTCGCGAATGATAATATTTTTCAACATATCCAAATATGAATGGAGGTGATGCCGGGAAACATGCTTGCTTCTGACTCCCTTGGTTTTCGTGAAAGTATTTAATATCCCGGCTGTCCTGGTTTTTGGGCCGGATATGCCGGGATATCGAATATTTATTCTCTGCAACATTGCCTTTTAATCATTTGGAGGTAACCATGAAAAGCGACAGGCTGACTACTGCAGTTTTCCTGGCGATCCTGATCTTAACCATAGGGGGGTTCGCTCTGGCTGATGATCCCTGCCCCCCACCCGAGCTGTTTTTCCCGGGCGATAATACATATAGATATGGGACAGGTGACGGGCAATATGAATGGTACGACGTCGCCAGCGCCCTCTACTATGAAATCGAAGTCTATGATATATTATTGGATACCATGGTCGATACCAGTGATCTTGGCGATTTATATGATTATGCGTTTCTGGATACGACCTACTATGACGGTGATTCACTATATGTCATTTACTATGATAATGTATATTACTGGTGCAGCTATTACTGGCGGGTCCGCTCTGCCTGCGACAGCATCGGATGGGGCGATTGGTCAGATTTCTTTCATTTCAAAGTATACAGCAAAAAGCCGCACCTTGAATACCCCGAAAACGGCGCCGAATATTATTACTATCAGACCATTCCGATAGGCTGGGACTTTCGTCCCGGAGAAACCAATTTCAGAGTACAGGTCGATAATAACTCCGACTTCAGCTCTCTGGAGATCGATACTGTCATTACAAATCAAAGCTGGACCCTTCCTTCGGGATTTTCACTGGGAAGTCATTACTGGCGGGTGTCTCATTTCTACCCGGTAATCTGGTCGGATACCAACTATTTCCGGATTGTCGAGGCGCCGATTACGTCATGTCCAGTCCTGTTCAGTTATGATGGCAATGATTTTGTCGAGGAAAATCCGCTTCTTACAGCCTGCGAAAATTCGAATTATACTAAAGTCGTGACCGACTACTACCATGTCAAAGGAACTGCCTCACCGCAAAATGATAATATCATCTTCCAGTTGAGAGAGCTGGAAAACGAAATTACATATCTGAATAATATCGAATTAATAACTGTCGATCACCCTCAGGGCACGCGAGTTGGTTGTTCGGTCGATGGGCAGGTATTTATCTACGAGGAATCGGTGGCGCCGCTTGCGGCAGTGGATCAGGACGGCCGGGATTGTCTTGAATTGATAAAGGACAAAGACGAGACTTGCTTTACAGCCGATAAATCCGGCCATTTGATTCTGACTTTCCCTCGGTACGGCGGAAGCTACCTTACTTTCAAAGGGCCGATAAAACTGCCCTGCCCGTATGAGGAAAAGGCCGCATCTGCCATCACGACATCTTTCAATATCGAAATTATGTCGGAAAACGGTGAATGGGTGGAAATGCCCGACGTGCCATCACGGCAGTATATGTCGGATGAATATATCCTGGCTGATATTCCGTCCGACAATTCATCTTCCGAAATCATGGTCAGAATTTCCTGGGAGGGCGGTCTGACCGCTGATGTATTTTCTCTCGATGTCCCGTCCGACGCAGCTCCGGTCACGCAAAATTGGCCGGTTGCACGGTACAACATGCTGGGCGGAAGTGCCGCCAAGAGTTGGCCCGGATTCGGGTACAATGAAATCCTTGAGATGAACAAGGGGGACATTCTGGAATTCGGCTTCAATGTTGAAAGCGAACTGCCGGAAGGGATGAGTCGCGATTATATTATAAAATCGGTCGGCCGCTACCAGCCCGACTATTCGGTTTTCACGCATCTTATTCCGGGGCAATTCCAGCTATATAGCAACCGTCCGAACCCGTTCAATCCCTCGACCATAGTCAGTTATGATCTTCCGCAGGCGGTTTCGGTTCGTCTCGAAGTATATAATACTCTGGGGCAGCATGTGAAAACGCTGGTCAATGAGACCCAGACAGCCGGCCATTATGATGTTGTCT
>JBFMFJ010000242.1:0-5780 GCA_040752235.1 Candidatus Zixiibacteriota bacterium
TGGTCAGCTGGTTGCGTTCGAAACTGAAAGAAAGCTGACCGGTCCGAAAAATTCTTTTCTGGAGATAAACGCCGTATTTGGAAATGTCATTTATGTCATGCTCATAGTCGATCTTGAACTGCGGTCTGAACCAGCGTAAAAAAGACGTTGAGGCGAACAACTGGCTGGTGATACGTTTGTCGGTTCGATTGACAAAATCGGATATCTTGTAATTGCCGATGTAGCTCAAGTGAACCTTATATAGCGGCAGTTTGAATCCGTAATTCATGTTTATTATTTTATAGAGAGGGTAGCGGTCGGAGGTGTATCGAAAACGAAGGCTCAAATACTGATTCCTGATTTTCAATGGTGATGAAATCGCTATTGAGATATTGTCGACCTGATTCATTTTGTTCCAGAAGGCATTCTCATAATATTTGACGTACCCGGCATTGATATTCACCAATGAAGGTTTGCTGTAGTTCAGATTTCCCTTCAGCGTATTGTCAGGGGAGAAGGAGCCGCTTAACAGGAGGCTTCCAATCGGATGAAAAGTCGCCTCGGCGGCATAGGTCGGCTGCTCTTCATCAGTCGGCTTGATCGGGAAATCCGAATTGACGCCCAGGGTCAGGCCGCTGAATATTCCGTAGTAGGCATTGGCCTGGCCGTACTTTTTGTCCTCGATGGTGCTTGATTCGATGCCGCCCGCCAGGGTGTATTCAAATTCATGTTTTGGAATCAGGTTGTACGGAGCCCGAACATATTCCTCTCTGGTTTTGATCTCGCCGTTGGGGCCGTACATCTTGATCAATATTTGCGATGAACCATAATTGACATCGGTCAGAAAATTATAATTACCGTTTCCGTCGGTGTAGGCGAAATCTTCAAGGCGATTATTGATGTACAGTTCGACTTCCCAGCCTTCACCTGCAAATCCTTCTATATTTACCGTCTGGAAATATTTCCGCTGCACCTGGGGCTTATTGGTAACCATGGCGCCGTCAAGCCGCCGCAGAAGAGTCCCGCCGGCGGTTATTTCACCCGCCTCGAACTGAGTCAAAAATTTGTTATCACTGAAAACATAGTGCCACTTATATCTAATCTGGTCCGCCTCGATGCCGGTACCGCTGTTGGCGGTCCCGTTGATTGTCACATCGCCGCCGAACAACATACCGCCCAGACCCAGACCGAAGTACTGGCCCTTTTTCTCGAGAGGGTTGACCGTTACCATCCAGTCGGCCACACCGGCTTTGAGATGTTCTCTGCGGTAAGGAATTTTTTGGACGTCCTTGGCCGAAGCCTCCTGAGCCAGCAGTCTTTCATGTTCCGCCTTACGTTTGAGTTTCAAATAAGCGGGGAAGCTTTTGCTGAGGGGGAGATAGACACTCAACTGCGAAAAGTTGAAATTCAACCTAAGGTTGAAAATCGTTTCGAACAAATCCAGTTTAAGGTATAATTCCGTCCCTGTCAGATAATAATCGGTCCTTTTAAACTCCACTGTTTTTCCGAAGCACTTTGCCTTTAATTTGTTGAGGTCAATCTCATAATCATTGTCGAGCGTTAAATACTCGCCGGTAAACTTGCCGTTCTCGAAATCGGTGCGGACATTTATTTCCAGCAGGCGGAAAATATCAATCATCGGCAGAAAAATGCTGCTGCCGTCATACTGTGCGAAAATATCGCGGTTAATCAGCCTGGGAACCTCGAATTTGACAATAATCTCTTCAAAACTGACCATCCGGCTTTCCGGAGTCTGCGCCTGCAGATCGGTGAAAACCGGCAGCACGATCAGTATCGCCGCGAGATATAATATTTGTCTTTTTGCACCGTTCATAACGGCTCCAGTTTGTTTCCTATTGAACCGGTTCAGTCATGACAATGCTGTTGCCGATCACCATATCTTCGACCGGTATATCGGTCCGGCCTTCATTGGTGATCGAAATTTCGGCGCTGAACGGTTTCTTAAAATCACCGTTTATTACCGGCAGCTTCATATTTCTTGAAAGCTTGCGATAGACGGCCAGATCAACCTGATCCCGCGATAATACTTTGCCGTCGGCGTCAATCAAACGGCACTGGAGCACCCCGATATAGGATACATTACCGCGGTTGACCATGTCGATGAAGACATTAACGGTCGTATCGGTCATGGTTGCCCGGGCATTGACAACGTCAAGCTTCGAAAGAAGATTCCCTGTCCTGTATTTTAATGAGATGGCCGTCTGCATTATCATATTCAGCTTGGTGGTAATCTTCTCCTGATCGGAGGCGGCCGGAATCGAGGTTTCGCCCTCCTGGGATTTTACGACAACCCTGGCCCAGTACTCGCCATCCTCGAGATCCTTCGGCGGGTGGGCCACAAAGCGGACCACCTGGCTGGCATTGGGAGCGAGGACGACTTTCCTCGGGAAGGCTTTGATCCAGTTCACTGCCGAGCGGGGATCGCTAACCGCGCTGTCCTGAAGAAGAACGGAAACATTTCCCAGGCTGTCGGATACCGGCATCCCGAAATAAAAGTCAATGCTGACTTCTTTCGGTTTGTCGCTGGGATTTTGCACGGTCAGGCGGCCGGTCCTTTTGTGATCCGAGAGAATCAATGAAGTCGGGGCCACCAGTACGCCGGCACTGATCTGAAGAGCAAATAATACGGCTAGAAACGGGGCAAAAGATATTCCCCGCCATACCGATTCCCTGGTTCGGCGGGGATTATGATTTTTACTTTCCATAGCAATCCTCATCCTATGATTTAATTGTCTTGCCTTTGAGACCGGCATCATGACCGGTCATCAAAATGAAAAATTTTTATGTCATAAAAGTCAATTTCATTTTCATCAATTCCCGGTGTATGCGACCGTCAGCACGATATCCGCAGTATAAGCATCAGCTCTCTGATCGACTGTCGGATATACTGTGCCGCCAAGATAGACCTGAAGGATATTGTCGGTGGCTCCTATGACCATATCGCTCAGGCTCTTGGGATTCTGGTCGGCGATAGCGCCGGCACCATGCACAGCCGGAGTTCCGGCCGCGGTGGTATCGATATCGGCATCGGTATCGCTGAACGCTATCACCAGACGATCCTGGTTGGTGGAGTTCCACAGATAATCGGGCAGCTGGAAATGCATGGAGATTTCCTTGCCTCCCGCGCCGGTTATCTGGAACACGCCCGCCTCGGCCACGACCGTCTTGTCGGCCACAGTCGGAACACCCTGGAGAACATCGCCAAAAGCCAGATCATGCGTGGCGGTGACCGCCAGAACCGCCAGAACTGTGGCGGTGGCCGATCCGGTGGCAATATCCTGGGCCTTGACTGTCGACATTCCGAAAGCCGCCATGATAATGGCGCATATCAGAATCGTCGTCATTGACTTTGTGAATTTTTTGCAGCTCATTTGGCTTTCCTTAGTCACTTTCTCATCCTATTGATGATGCTGTTCTCCATCAGCTTCCGGTATAGGCTACGGTCAGAATAATATCAGCACTGTAGGCATCAGCGCGCTGATCGACCGTGGGATAAACCGTTCCTCCAAGATACAGCTGAAGAATATTGTCGGCTCCGCCAAGCGGAGTGTCGGGCAGATTATACGGATCGAGATCCGCAATCGCGCCGGCGCCGTGAGCAGCCGGGGTACCAGCCGCGGTGGTGTCAATGTCGGCATCGGTGCTGCTGAATGCAATCACCAGACGATCCTGGTTGGTCGAGTTCCACAAATAGTCGGGCAGTTGAAGGTAGAGTGAGACTTCCTTGGTACCTGCGCCGGTTACCTGAAATACGCCCGCATTGGCAATGACGGTTTTGTCAGCCGCGGTCGGGACTCCCTGAAGGACATCGCCAAAAGCCAGGTCGTGGGTCGCCGTTACTGCCAGAACCGCCAACACTGTCGCGGTTGCCTGACCGACTGCCACATCCTGAGCATTGGCCGCCGGACCGGCGACTACTGCAATGACCACCGCCAGTATCAGCCCTGACAGGGTTTTCATCCGTGAATTAAGATGCATAGCCATCTCCTTTTTAAACTAGTGAAAAATATTGTCTTTTGCCTTCACAGCCGTTTCATATAGGAATAAATCGACAACGAAATTGATTCCTTAATGAGTTGAAGCGAAAAAAATTGCAAAATGCGCTGATTTTTAGGGCAGTATGGGAGAAGGTCAATATCGACCTTGAGTCGCTGCTGTTTTCTTATAAGCCAAAGACTAACAATCAATTATGGCAAAGAATGTGTTCCCGGCCTGGCTGTCGGCCGGTTTAAGTGAATGTATTGCAACAAATTGGATTAAAATTGCACCTGTCGAAGCGACATTATGGGGCTAATTGCCGGTATAGTTGACGGTCATGACAATGGTGCCGGAATAGTCGCCCTGCTGCTGTTTGAGTTTGGGAATGACCAGCCCGCCGAGCCAGACAGTCAATCCGGACGAGCCAAGCCGGTAGGTTATCGTGTGCCAGGGGTCGATATTGTCATAGCCGGGATCGGTCTGGTCGGGAGTGGAACTTGAATCCATGGCGCAGTCATTTTCGCGAAAAACCAGTTGCATATTGTATCCGCCGGCATTCATGTAGGTGGGCAGGGTAAAGTCGATGGTTATCTCGGCTCCGGCCGTTCCGGTGATAAGATACTCCGCCGCCGCGCCGGGCGTGTATTTCAAGACCGATTTGGGGATTCCGGGAAAAACATCGCCGAATGTCAGGTCATTGACAATAGTAATACTCTGTGCCCCGGCCGGTCTTGCACAAAACATAACCAGGGCCGTGAAAATGATTATCGTTAATTTGGTCCGCATAATATTCCCTGATGAAAAAGTAAAGAGCCGACCGGTTTAAGTCAATATTGAACTTCCTGGCGGAATTTCGGCCTTACAATATAATTATAGCCAATCATATAGGATCTTCGACGGGGGCCTGACGGCACTTAGTAATCCCCCCAGAGCGGCATGCTGTCATGTCACAACCTCGATAAATCTCGGTCAAGACATGACAGAACTTTAAAGGGATTCCGCAGCGTTCATGATTGAGTCGACTGCGTACGACGACGCGGTACAAATTTACTACCAGAATGATATGGTTAAATGCCATTATGACGACAAAATTACCCTGTAATATATATTCCGTCTTTTGCTTACACGGAATTGGCTTTGTTTTCCTATTTTTAAACATGCTGTATCTTTTTTGTAGTAAAATTGCGGGCAGAGGCCCGTTCCGGCCTTCGGTCTGCTCCAATGGCATATCTGTCTCCATTCGAGCAGAGGTAGGGCAGGATCCGAAATTCCGTCTTTGACGGAATAAGCGATCCTGCCTATTTTCACGATAGATAAGGAATCTACAATCCACATTTTTGACACACCTGTAGCCATAATAATATTATAATCCATCTATAATACCCCCCGCTGACCAATTTACCAACAAAGTGATGTGGTTTTTGCAGGGGGATGTGGTTTAAGAAGCCCGGAGCAAAGCTCCGGGCCACGCCGGTCAGATTTTTATTGGTGGATTTGTTTAAATTGACTACATTGACTCAATTGGAATCTTGTCGGTTTTTCAAGAATGATGAGACTTGTCGTAGTACTATTGATTATTATATTGATCGGTATATATGACTTATGTGCCGGCGGAATTGTGCGCTTTGTAGTGGCGGTGGACACCGAACCGTTTCTATTCAATCCCTGCGAGTACAATCAAGAGCTTAAATTGAACGGATTTACCGACAGCAGCTTCACACCATCTATTATAGATGTGATGAATTCCGATTGGAGAAATAAATACACTGATGATTTCGGGAATAGGCTCAAAATAACATGGT
>JBFMFJ010000243.1:0-5749 GCA_040752235.1 Candidatus Zixiibacteriota bacterium
TGGTGACAACGTTTCGCTTGAAGCGGAGTTGCTGACGCCGATCGCGATGGAGAAAGAGCTTCGCTTTGCGATTCGTGAAGGCGGCCGAACCGTCGGCGCCGGCGTTATCGCCGAAATTATTGAGTAAACTGGATTCAAAATTATAGACTGAGAGAATGGTGCCATGCCGAGAGACAAAATCATACTGGCCTGTGAAGAGTGCAAGCAGCGGAATTACTTTCTGACGAAGAACAAACGTATTCACCCGGAACGTGTGGAATACAAGAAATTCTGCCCATTTTGCAACAAACATACGGCGCACAAGGAGACACGGTAAGGTCGAATTGAATTTACAGGCCAGTAGCTCCAATGGCTAGAGCGCCGGTCTCCAAAACCGGATGTTGGGGGTTCGAGTCCCTCCTGGCCTGCATTAGAATAAAGGTTAAAAATGTTTGGAAAGTTTGTAAGGTTCTTAAAGGAAGTTCGGGCTGAACTTAAAAAGGTCACCTGGCCGACAAGGCGGGAGTTGATCGGCTCAACCATCGTGACGGTTGTCGTTACCGTCATCATTTCCGTGTTTATCGGTATTGTTGACCGTGTGCTGGCTTTCGCGACCCGAGTCATTTTTGGATGAGGTAAAAAACTCATGACTTTACGCTGGTATGCAGTACATACATACTCCGGTCACGAACAGAAGGCCAAAAAATATCTGGAATCGGTCATCGAAACGGCCGGTCTCCAGGAAAAATTTGGTCAGATTCTGATTCCGACCGAACAGGTGACCGAGATGAAGCAAGGTAAGAGGACTACCTCGACCAAGAAATTTCTGCCCAGCTATATATTGGTGGAGATGGAGCTGGATCAGGTGACTCAGAACCTGGTCGTAAATGCGCCCAGTATTACCAATTTTGTGGGCGCCGGCGGCAAACCGCATCCACTTAAACCCCAGGAAGTTGATAGAATCATGGGACAGGTGGATCGTTCCCGTACGGCGGAGGTTACCGACGTTCCTTACAAGGCCGGTGATTCGGTCAAGGTCATTGATGGGCCTTTCGCCGATTTTTCCGGTTTTGTCAGCGAAGTCAATATGGAGCGCAAGAAAATAAAGGTTATGGTCTCGATTTTTGGACGCCCGACTCCCGTCGAGCTTGATTTCCTGCAAATTGAACCTGTTAAGCAGAAGTCCTGACCGGATAGAATTCATCTTTTGGAGATAGTAAATTGGCTAAGAAGGTAGAAACAACGATTAAGCTGCAGATTCCCGCGGGCAATGCCAATCCGGCTCCGCCGGTCGGACCGGCGCTGGGCCAGCATGGCCTGAATATTATGGAATTCTGCAAGGCATTTAATGCCAAAACGCAGAACCTTGGCGGCATCATCACCCCCGTGGTGATTACGGTGTACACCGATAAGACATTCACATTCGTCACCAAAACACCCCCTGCCTCGGTTTTGTTAATGAAAGCGGCCAGTATCCAGAAGGGCTCCGGAGAGCCCAACCGTAATAAGGTTGGTACAATCAGCCGGAAGCAGATTCGCGATATCGCGGAGCTGAAAATGGTTGATCTCAACGCCGCCAATGTCGAAAACGCCATGGCGATGGTGGCCGGAACCGCCCGCTCAATGGGTCTGGATGTAGTGGATTAACAACATTATTCGATTGCACCTTGCCGGTATATGCCGCGCACAGGGAGAATAGGAGATTATGAAACGATCAAAGAAGTACAAAGGCTATCGAGAACACGTCGATCGCACCAAGGCCTATCTGCTTGATGAAGCCTTAAAGATCATCAAGGGAAACAGCTTCTGCAAATTCGATGAAACCGTCGAAGTTGCCGCGCGCCTTGGCGTCAATCCGAAACATGCCGACCAGATGGTTCGCGGCACTGTCGCGCTGCCCAATGGTACCGGCCGGAAAGTCCGTGTCCTCGTCTTTGCCCAGGGTGAAAAAGAAGAAGAGGCCAAAGCGGCCGGGGCCGATTTTGTCGGCTCGCAGGAACTGGTCGAAAAGATTCAGGGGGGCTGGACTGATTTTGATGTCGCCGTGGCCACCCCGGACATGATGAAAGTCGTCGGCCGTCTGGGTAAAATCCTCGGCGCCCGCGGGCTGATGCCCAATCCCAAATCCGGCACCGTCACTCTTGACGTGGCGCGCTCCGTTAAAGAGCTTAAAGCCGGTCGAATCGAATATCGTGTCGACCGCCAGGCCAATATTGCAGTTCCTATTGGAAAGGTTTCTTTCACTCAGGAACAACTGGCCGAGAATTTCAGTACATTTCTTGACGCTCTTATGAAGGCCAAGCCGGCCACAGCAAAAGGGACCTACCTGAAGGGCCTTTCGATTTGCTCGACCATGGGCGTCGGAATAAAATTAGACCACCAGACAATCCTGGCTGATATGAAGAAATAGAGGTGATTGATATGCCGAAAACAGAAAAAGTAACGGTAGTTGAAGAAGTCAGGAAGTTCCTGGAGGAATCCAATTCCATCTTTATAACCGATTATTCCGGATTGAATGTGGAAGATATCACTATTCTCCGGAAAAACCTGAGAGAAAAGTCGGTTAAATATCTGGTTGCGAAAAATACTTTGGTGAAGATCGCGGCCAAGGATGCCGGTCTGGAAAATATAGTCCAGTTTTTGTCGGGGCCGACGGCTATTGCCTTCGGAGTTGACGATCCGGCGATTCCGGCCAAGATTCTCTATGATTCATATAAAGATAAGGAAAAGCCGATCATCAAGGCCTTCGTGCTGGACAAGGAACTTTATAAGGGTTCCGATATTGTTCGGCTGGCCGAACTTCCTTCTCGGGAAATATTACTGGCTCAATTGATAGGTGCGATCGAGTCGCCGTTCCAGGCTTTGATGGGCTCCGTGAATGCCGTGATGCAGGAACTGGTGGCCACCATCGACGCCCTTGCAAAGGCAAAAGGATAAGTGAACTAAGGGCTTCAGGCCGTTTTAGGAATCAAGCTTCTCGGTGGGAAATCGCCCGCCCGCCGGATTCGGTAAGAGCGGCCCGAGTATAGAAGAATTAGACAAGAAAAAAAGAAATTGAAAGGATAAAGAAATGTCTGACAATCCAGTTATCAACGAAATCGTCGAGAAAATTGCTTCTCTGTCTGCGATGGACCTGGCGGATCTCTCCAAAGCGATCCAGGATAAGTTCGGTGTTACTCCGATGGCGGCGGTGGCGGCGGCCCCGGCTGCGGCCGGCGGTGGTGCTGCGGAAGCGGCTGAAAAGACCGAATTTGATGTCGTTCTGAATGCGGCCGGTGACAAGAAGATTCAGGTTATTAAGGTTGTCCGCGAGCTTACGAATCTCGGCCTGAAGGAAGCCAAAGAGCTGGTTGATGGTGCCCCTTCAAAAGTAAAAGAAGGAATTTCCAAGGAAGAGGCGCAGGCTGCAGTCGAGAAATTGCAGGAAGTTGGCGCCCAGGTTGAGATTAAGTAGACATTTCCCCGGGCAGGGAACTTTTAGATTGTTGATCTGTTACACCGGATGGTGTATCGGGTTTTACCGAAATGTTTTGTTGTCCGGCGAAGAGGCTGTAAAAGTGGCCCCTGAGACAAATTAAATACTTGATTTGTCCGGGCATAAAGTAAAAAAAAGCAGAATCGCCGATGCGAACTTTATGTTTTTTAAATTCATCTAAACATCTCTTTTCGCATCTGTACGAATCTGTGGCTGGGGCGTTCTTATAAAATCTAAGAGGAGGATATTTTGGCACGCAAAAAACCAGTCGAAAGACTTAATTATCAAACAATTCCGGAAGCGGCCGAAATGCCGAATTTGCTGGAAGTCCTTTTGGATTCTTATAATACTTTTCTTCAAGCTGGTATTCCGCCTGAAAAAAGAACCAATTACGGATTGCAGCAAATATTTACCGAAATCTTCCCGATCTCCGATATTAATGAAAACTACGCGCTGGAGTTTGTACGCTATACTCTTGGAACTCCCCGGTATTCAGTTGATGAGTGTCGTGAAAGGAATATGACCTTTGCCGCTCCGTTGAGAGCAACTCTCCGTCTGATCTCCTACCAGGGGGAAGCGGAGCAGAAGGAAACCAAAGAAGTCAAGGAAATCATCGAGCAGGATGTTTATCTTGGCGAGTTGCCGCTTATTACGCAGTGGGGCACCTTTATTATAAATGGTGCCGAGCGTGTCATTGTCAGTCAGTTGCATCGTTCACCCGGCGTCTTCTTCGATGAACAGCAGCATCCCAACGGCAAGCTGCTTTATTCGGCTCGTATTATCCCGTACCGGGGAAGCTGGCTTGAATTCATTATCGATGTCAACGATGTCATGCATGTTCATATTGACTCCAGGCGTAAACTGGCTGTGACTACTCTCCTGCGGGCCATATCTTATTCCACCGATGAAGAACTGGTCAAGGCCTTCTATAATATTGCTGCCATCGACCTGGCCAGCATCAATGAAGATGAGGTTGATGAATATGTTTTTGCCGAATCCGTGGTTGACAAGGAGACCGGCGAAGTTATCGTCAGCGCGGCTGATGCCCTGACTGTCAAGCTTTTGGATACTCTTAAAGAGATGAAGGTCAAGAAGCTTAAAATGGTCAGGAAAGAGAATCCGCGCGACGCTTTGGTGATTATCAACACTATCAGGAAGGATCCGGCCAAATCGCGCGAAGAAGCTCTGACCAAGATTTATTCGCTTCTTCGTCCGGGCGAACCCCCTACGATGGAAATGGCGGAAGCACTGCTGGAAAAATTATTCTTCAATACCAAGCGGTATGATCTTGGTGAGGTCGGTCGCTACATGATCAATCAGCGACTCAGTCTGGATATAGCTCTGGATAAGACTATTCTGGACCTGAAGGATTTCACCAGCATTATTGGTTATCTGATCGGTCTCCGTAACGGCGCCGGCTATGTTGATGATATCGACCATCTGGGTAATCGCCGGGCAAGAACGGTCGGCGAACTGCTGTCGAATCTATTCTCGGTCGGTCTTTCTCGAGTAGCCAAATCAATCCGCGAACGGCTTTCTCTTAAGGACAGCGATCCCATTACACCTCAGCTTCTTGTGAATGCCAGAACGGTTTCCGCCGTCATCGACACTTTCTTCGGATCATCGCAGCTTTCACAGTTTATGGATCAGACCAATCCTCTGGCAGAACTGACGCATAAACGCCGTCTGTCGGCCCTGGGTCCGGGCGGTCTTACTCGTGAAAGAGCCGGATTTGAAGTTCGCGACGTGCATCATACGCACTATGGACGTATCTGCCCCATCGAAACGCCGGAAGGTCCGAATATCGGCTTGATCGCCTCCATGGCCACATTTGCCAGGATAAATAAGTATGGCTTTCTGGAAACTCCGTACCGCAAAGTCGTTAACGGCCGCGTGACGGAAGACATCGGTTATCTCAGCGCTGATGAGGAAGACCGCTATATTATTGCCCAGTCCGACGAGCCCATGGACAAGAACGGCAAGCTGGTAAACGAAATAATCAGGGCTCGCGCCAGAACCGATTATCCGATGGTGACGCCTGATAAGATCAATTATATGGAAGTCTCCCCGCGGCAATTGGTTTCCGTGGCCGCTTCATTGATTCCCTTCCTCGATCATGATGACGCCAACCGTGCTCTTATGGGATCGAACATGCAGCGCCAGGCGGTTCCTCTGCTGGTCACGCAGTCGCCTATTGTCGGTACCGGTATGGAACTTAAAGTCGCGGTAGATTCCGGCGCTGCTATCGTTGCCAGGCAGTCCGGGACGGTAGTTTATGCGGCGGCAGATAAGGTT
>JBFMFJ010000244.1:0-5747 GCA_040752235.1 Candidatus Zixiibacteriota bacterium
TTCCTTCGAAATAATATCGGGCTGTCGTCAGGCGAATCCCCGAACCGTCATAAAGGCCGTTATATTCCTGAACCAGCCCCTTTCCAAAGGTCGTATCCCCGATTAAAACAGCCCGTCCGGCATATTTCAGCGAGCCGGCCAGAATCTCGGAGGCCGAGGCCGAGCCGCGATCGACCAATATCGCCAGCGGCAGGCCATTGGTTATATCTCGACCGGAGGAATGAAACTGATCGTTCCGCCAGCGAGAACGCCCTTTGACTCCAACAATCAGATGACCCTTATCAAGAAAAAGATTGGCCGCCACGACCGCTTCATTAAGCAACCCCCCGGGATTTCCTCGAAGATCAAGAATAATGGCTTTGACGCTGTCTTTTTTATTCAGGTACAGCGAATCCAGGCAGGCCAGCAAATCTTCGGCAAGATTTGCTTCAAAATCCATTATCCTTATATAAAGACTTTTATTTTCGGTAAGGCTGGCATAAGGAATATGAATCAGCCTCAGCTTCTCCCTTATTAAGCTGAATTCGAGAGTATCGGCAATCTGATTGCGGACCACGGTCACATTGACCGGAGTCCCTTCTTCACCGCGTAAAATATAGGTCGATTGATATGAGTTCAATCCGCCTAATTCCACCGTGTCGGCCTTGATAATAATATCGCCGGTGCGCAGCCCAACCTTTCCTGCGGGACCGTCCTCGCGGACCGACATTATCATCAATCCCTGTTCATGAGTTACCACGGTGATGCCGATGCCGCCGTATGATCCGGAGAATTCTTCAGTGACACGATTCAGATCTTCGGGTTCGAGGTATCCGGAGTAGCGGTCAAGCCTGTTAAAAATGGCCCGCCGCGCCTGTCTGACCATCTCTGCGGCATTGTATTGCTCGGGATACAGGTAATTAACCAGATCGAGACTGGCGGCCAGCTGCATTGAGTAGTAGAGATCGCTGTCGGAAAGGACATAAAATGATAAACCGGTGATAACCAGGATCATTACACAAAAAAGAATTACCGACCAGAGCACGGTCGAGCGACTGTAGTCTTTTGAGAAATTATCTATTTGATTTCCAATCTCGTCCAGAGGCAAGCCTGCACCTCACTGAAGATTTCTTCTATGCTTTTTCTGCCGTCGATGACAACAATTCGATTCGGCTCCTGTCTGGATATTTCGAGAAAGCCCTTTCTGACTTTGTTAAAAAACTCCTCTGATTCCGACTCCAGCCGGTCCGCCTTCTGTTTACGGCGGGTCAGCGAGGTTTCATAATCGACATCAATGAGAAAAGTAAGATCGGGAATAAACTGGCCCACCGATAGGGTGTGTAAACGCTTTATTGATTCGATATCGAGATCGCGGCCATAGCCCTGGTAGGCGGTCGTTGAGTCGAAAAATCGGTCACACAGAATTATTTTGCCGTCCAGGAGAGAGGGTATGATAACATCCCTGGTCAGTTCAGCCCTGGCCGCGACATACAACATCAATTCGGAGACCGGATTAATATGAAATTCCATATTCAGCAGAATGTCGCGGATCTTTTCCGAAAGCGGCGTTGAGCCCGGCTCGCGAATCACCAGAACCGGCAGTCCTTTTTCGGATAAATACTGCTCAGTCATCTTCAACTGCGTGGTTTTGCCGCAGCCGTCGATTCCTTCGAAGGTTATGAAATATCCTTTTCCGTCCATAGCCAAAAATAAAGGCGAGCAATTTTGTTCGCCTTTAATATACGCAATTATACTTTAAGCAAAACTACTTTTTCTTGCGCGTGGCGGTCTTCCTGGTCTTGGCCGCCGGTTTTGCTTTCGGTTTGGCTTTGGGCTTGCTGGCGTCTTTCCAACCGTATTTGAGAATGAACTCCTCGGTCAGATGGCGGGCCTCATCGTCGGTATACTGAACCGGCGGTGATTTCTTGAAATACGACGCCGGCGCCTCGAGGGCTCCCGAAACTCCGTTATCCAGCGCCAGTTTACAGCAGCGGACAGCGTCAATGACGACACCGGCCGAGTTCGGCGAATCCCAGACTTCCAGCTTCAATTCAATATTAAGCGGTACATCGCCGAAAGTCCGTCCTTCCATCCGTATATAGGCCCACTTGCGGTCGGAAAGCCATTCAACATAATCGGACGGGCCGATATGGACATTGCCTTTGCCGATGTCGTAGTCAAGCTGGCTGGTGACCGCGTTGGTCTTGGAGATCTTTTTCGATTCCAGACGTTCGCGTTCAAGCATATTCAGAAAATCGGTATTGCCTCCCACATTGAGCTGGCTGGTTCTTTCCAAACGGACGCCGCGTTCCCGGAACAGGCGGGTGAGCACGCGGTGAACGATGGTGGCACCGACCTGCGATTTGATATCATCACCGATAACCGGCAATCCTCTTTCCTTGAATCGTTCCTGCCAGTATTTCTCGCGGGCGATAAAGACCGGGATGCAGTTGACAAAACCGCAGCCGGCTTCCAGTATCTGTTCGACATACCACTTCGTGGCGGTTTCGGAACCGACCGGCAAGTAGCTGACGACCACATCGGTCTTGGTGTCCTTGAGAAGTTTGACAATGTTGACGGTGTCGCCCGGGGCCTTCTCGATTATCTGCGATAGGTATTTCCCGAGTCCGTCATGGGTCATACCACGCTGGACAATGATACCGGTTTTGGGCACCGAACAAAACTTGTAGGTGTTGTTGGGTTTTGTAAAGATGGCTTCCGACAGATCCTTGCCGACCTTGTTTTTGTCGATGTCGATAGCGGCTGAAAACTCGATGTCATTTATATGATAGCCGCCCAGGTTGACATGCATCAGGCCGGGAACGAAATCGGTGTCCTTGGCCTTTTTGTAGTACTCCACTCCCTGGACGAAGGATGACGCGCAGTTACCGACGCCGATAATAGCGACTCTTACTTTTCCCATTTATAAGACTCCCTTCTAAATAAAGTATTTCATTTCAACGCGGCCAATATAGCAAAGATGCCGGACGTGTCAAGAAAAATATTGACATTATATAATATCATACTATATTGTTAATGACCATATAGTCATAATTAATTAAGTCATGTTGTATGAATGAAAATCTTATTGTAACCCTGGAAGAAAAAGGCATAGTCTCGGAAACATTCCGAAAACTTCATCCGCAGAAGAAAGGCAGGTTGTATCAGGCGGGATTGAATGAATTCGCCCGCGAAGTGTTCGACCGGGTGTCGATCGACCGCATTGCCGATGCGGCCGGAGTATCAAAAGGCTCGCTGTTTCAGTACTTCGGCAGTAAGGACAACCTTTTGCATTTTTGCTGCGAGATATTCGTTGATAATTATCGGCAATTCTGGGATAGCCAGGGGCGATTCGGAGAAGGTGTCCAAACGCGGGAGAGAATGCGTTCTTTCTTTATGACCCTTCTCGATTTCCGCTCCGAACGGAGAATTGAGTATGACTTTTATATCAAAATGCTCTACGAAAACAGCCGCGCCCTGTCAGGCGATTTTGTAAGGCGAATCAATACCATCCTGCTGGAGCGGCTGCATGGCATTATTCATCGCGGTGCCCGGACCGCCGAGATTCGACAGGACATCCCGCCGGAGCGGATCGCCATGGTCATCATGGCGCTGGTCGAGACTTCGCACCGCTATTCCGATACCATTGACCGAAAATATAAAAATCGGGAGCGGCTGATGGAAATTATCAATGACGCTGAAAGAATACTCTTTGATGGCATCGGCGGATGAAGAGAAGGACTGGTTTAATTTCTGTATGATACCTGTTTTATCTTATTTAATATCGAAATCAGGGTGACAGCAGTCAAACATAACGCATCTATTATAATCATTGTCTCTCTGTCCGGAAGAGGTCTCAGGCCGGACCATATGTCAAGACTTGATATAAAGGCGGCCGCGAGAATTATGCATATCGGCCACCGCCTGTGGATCATTTTATTCGTGAGAATTGAGGCTATCAGGAAGTAAAATACGACAAACACCGGCGCCATCAGGCGCTCGTTGTTGCTGCCGAATAAGGCGGAAATAAATATCAGGACGATATATAGCAGCATGTATTTTCTGTTTCTGAAGAACGCAATCGTCTGTTCGCAATAAATGACCGGAATAAGGCTGACCGGGATGGTGCAGTATATAAGCAGTCCCGCCCACGGGCCGGGCGACCCGAGTTTGCCATAGTATCTCATGAAGGCGGACAGGAGATCATCGCCGCCGGATGGTGTTATCAGGAGACGAAGCAGCAGGAAAATGAGGATGCCGGGAAGCGAGGCCGCCGCCCAATAAATGAGGTGTTTTCCGGATTTTTTTGTCTCAAGTATATAAATAAATGCAACCGGGATTAAAAGCATGACTGTCTCGCGGGCCAAAGAGCCGACTGCAAGAAAAAGAGTATATCGAATCCAGTGCTGTCTGTGCATTGAAAGAAATATGAGAATGATAAATATCAATGCCAGAATATCATTGAGCTGGTAGAAATTCCAGATCGTGAAACCGAAAAAATATTTATTGAAAATGAATATTATCACGACTATGGCCGCAATGGTTGCATCAATTCCCATGGAACAGAGGAAAAAATAGAAGAGAAAGATGAGTATGGCTGATGCCGCCAGGCTGATGAGATAAAAATTCATGTCGAGATCGAAGGGTAATAATCCGGCCAGATACGGCCCGAGAATTCGATATGCAAATGGCTGTGGAATATCCTGTGAGAGAGACGGCGATTTTTCGGCCATCATCAGGTATTGATGCAGGTCCCAGTCCCGGTAATCAGAATGGTTGGCATCGATTCGGCCATAAAGGATAATCATGATGATAAAGACCAAGGAGATTAAAATAATCTGCCGGCGATTCTGCGATATGAAATCAAGTGTGGTCATGATGGTAATCTATACTGAGGAAGGCCGTTGGGAAATAAAGAAAAAATTCGGGCATAATATATTGCCGGGCAAGTATTTTTTCAATTTTGAGAAAATGAATTGCAGATTGTACTTGACGATGGGGGGAAAATAACTATATTAAGTATTACAATTAAGGTAAACACTTCAATTAATAGAGGAGCCCAATTATCGTCTATGTAACAATTGCTAAGAGCGAATAAGTAAACTGATACGCTGGTTAAAGGGTTGACGTCGTGCGGCCCCGGCAATTGTAAAGGAATAGGCATAATGAAGCTTCTCATTCTTCCGTTAAATTTCCATCGATTAATATCTCATCCGGTTTCCGCTATAATTTTGCCGATTCCCATTTTGCGTCTGATTGCCGATTAACCGGCGCGGGCTGTTGACAAGTACACCCTGTGGCGGCGCTGGGAAAGCGTCGATTTTACTCAGGAGGCGCTTCAAACGACGGGTCGGGTGGCCCAATGTTGAAGCGATGGGTTCCGTCAAAAATGCCGGAACGCGGCTGAATGCCCAAGAGGCTGCGTTCCCGCGCGAAGCGCCTTAGTGGTGTCGGGTCTTCGGACCCGACATCACCACAAATTTCGCCCCGGTCAAACAAGTTTTGAGATTGGGGAGGGAGAGGCCGGCCTCACAAGGTCGGTCTTTTTTTTTAGCTCCCAACCCAGGGTGGCATTCCCAAGTGTAGGGGCGACCCTTGCGGTCGCCCGCGTTAAAAAAACGGGTGGGGGCCCTTCATTTCATTCAGGATTTCAGACAAGCCCCGCCCCTACGCCTCCTGTCTTTGACAATCGCCACAAATTCACCACCAAAATGATGTATGCTAAGCGCGATTAAAGGCGATAGTCTCATTGTAATTTAATAGATTCC
>JBFMFJ010000245.1:0-5745 GCA_040752235.1 Candidatus Zixiibacteriota bacterium
CTTCCCGGTCAAAAGATGAATCAATCCCATGTTAAGGTTCTGGCGGGCCGAGAGAGCCCGGTCACCGATTTTGACGGAGATTTCCAGAGCCTGTTCATAATGTTTAAAAGCAAGATCAAAACGGCTGCGATAATAATTGACATTTCCTATATTGGACAGACAGGATGCTTGCAGAGAAAGATTCTCGCAGCTGCGGGCCATCTCAAGGCACTCATTATATAAATCCAATGCCTGCTCATAGTCACCCTTGCGAGAGTAGGCTATCCCCATATTCTTGAGAGCTTCGGCGATTTGCTCCTTGTCATCAAGCTGCCGGCTGATTTCCAGAACCCTGTCGAACAAAAGAATGGCCTCATCGAATTTTGCCTGCGGCTGAAGGATAGATATCATTATGCCCAGGGCGGCCGCCTCTCCGGCCAGATCACCCATTTCACGGGCAAGTGACAATGCTTTATCTCCGTACTCGCCGGCCTCCGCCCAGTTTGATTGTTTCACGTTCAACTGCGCCAGAAGGCGCAGAACGTCGGCATGGTCAGCCCGAAGATTTCGTTCAATAGCCACCTTAAGCGCGGATTCCAATTCGATTTTAGCGCTGGTAAAGTCACCGTTATAAATCATTATCTCAGCAATGCCCACCTTGGCTGCCAAAAGGCTTGGCTCTTCCTTAATAGCGAGGCTATACAGGCCCAGGGCGATATCGACATCTGATCTGGTTTTCTTGTGATCGAAATTGTATTTCGCCTTCAGATAATTTTCATAAGCGCCGGCATCCCGACCCTCCGGCTTGCCTATTTCGGCCTGCATGATGACGGTATGGCCAAGATCGAGAGCCCGACTGATACCGTCGGCCAGAGCCTGTTTTATCTGAGGCAAATTATCACTTGATTCCTGCCAGCGGTCGGCCCAGAGATTTTCGCCGCTGTGTACATCCACCAGTTGCGCCGAAATACGGATGGAATTACCCGCCTTGTGAATCGAGCCATCAAGAATCATATCGACATTAAGCCTGGCAGCGATTTCTTCAAGTTCGGCGTCCGAATCCTTATATTTCATTATGGACCGCATCGAGGCCACTCGCACCGAGCCGATTCGAGTCAAATCGACGATTAGATCTTCGGTGATACCATACGAAAGGAATTCATCCTCTTCCGATCCCAGATTCCTCAAATAAAGAACAGCCAGGGATTTCACCTTTGATAAAGCAACCTTATTTGAATCCGCTGCGCTGACCGGAATAGCCCGGGAGCCTTCATACAACTGTAAAAGATCATTTTTTAAATCAAGGACGGATGTATATCGCTGCGAAGAATCTTTGGCCAGAGTCTTGTCAATAATGTCCTGCAGTTTTGCGGGAAGCGCTGAATTATGTTTGGTGATCGGTTCGGGCTGATCATTTACAATGGAATATATTGTCGAGGGAATATTTCCCTTCTTAAAGGGTAACTGACCGGTGAACATTTCATAGAGAACAATTCCCAGGGAAAAAATATCGCTTTTATAATCGGCTTCTTCCCCCTTGCCCTGCTCCGGGGACATATAATTTACCGTGCCGATGGTCATACCGGCCTGTGTCAGGTGCATATCATCTTCGGCTTTAGCCAAACCAAAATCAAGAATACGAGCCCGGCCACCGGCATCAATAATGATGTTAAGAGGTTTAATATCCCGATGCACCAATTTGGCCTTATGAGCCGCACCGAGTCCTTCACATATCTGGACCGCCGCCGCCATTCCGGTATCATAGGTCAATTGCCCGCTGTCAATGAGTTCTCGAAGCGATTTGCCCTCCACATATTCCATGGCGATAAAAATATGCCCGTCGCTCTCGCCCACCTCGAATATTGTCACGACATTGGGGTGATTGAGCGCCGCGGCCGACTGGGCCTCCCGAATAAACCGGGCGCTGAAAGTCTCATCGGACGCGAAACCGGGAGACAGGAATTTCAGGGCCACCTGGCGTCTGAGTTTATTATCCTGAGCCAGATAAACATCACCCATGCCCCCGGCGCCAAGTTTGCTCAATATTTCATACTTGGATATGACTGTGCCCGGCTTAATTATCAAAAATGCCTGGGTGGCATCTTCTCTGTACTCATCTTCGGCCATGAAATAATGTTTTCGAACCTAAATTGTCATCCAGCCTAAAAACCAGCAGTATAATAAAAAATGTTCAAACTATCGGTTTTCGTTTCGTAATTAAATACGTAATATTTTGGACTTATTGAGTCCATTATTGCATTTCGTCCAGAGCAAAGAGCAATTGCGGTTTTCATCCGGGCCCGGTTTGCCGCCGGATGAGGCCATACAATACTCATAAGGGCAAAGGTAAACACACAGCCTTTTAGGACTTATACGAAAACCACTCGCCGGTTTTTGTAGCGGGGCAAAAGAATTTTAATCACTCTCCATCATCCAGCGAGGAGGCAGCATATGCATCTGGTTAAATTATTGGCATTTACAGTACTGATAATGCTTGTCATTTCCAGTATTTCCATGTCATCGACTCCCCAGTTAATAAATTATCAGGGAAGGCTTCTTGATGAAGCCGGACTGCCGGTTCCTGACGGCAATTATAATATTTCCTTCAAAATTTATGACGCCCTGACCGGGGGTATCCAGAAGTGGGCCGAGACTCAATCGGGGGTGCCCGTAACCGACGGTTTATTCAGCATTGTTATGGGCTCATCGGAGCCGCTATCAGACACTGTTTTCGACGGCGAGGACAGATATCTTGAAATCAGTTTTGACGGGCAGGCTCTGTCGCCGCGGATTCAGTTTACTTCCGTCGGCTATGCCCACAGAATCAGCACGGTTGACGGGGCTTCGGCCGGGAAGCTGTCCGGCACCCTGGTCCTGTCACCGACGGACTATTTGGGCGAAGGAAACGCCATTACGATTGTCAATGAAAATGACGCCCCGGTTCTGGCTGTCACGATTGATCCCCTGGGATCAAGCACGCTTTCTTTTTATGACCCGGCCGATTCAAAAGCGGCAACTTCGACAAAAATTATGGACTTAGCCGTTAATCAGGACGGAATGGGGTCGCTGTCTTTTTATGAACCGGCCGATTCGAAATCGGGCCTGGCCTTCGAAACCAAAAAGGTGGAAATGCGCAAGGACGGATTATTTATGTTCGGGGCCTCGGAATTCGATACCAGTCTTATAGTTGCGCCTAATGGTGATATTATCGGCCTGGGACAGATTACCATGGGTCAAAATAGCAGCAGTGGGACCGAAACCTCGGTTTTGGGCTTTAACAACAGCGCTTCGGGCGATTCTTCGACTATCGGCGGCGGCTCATTTAATCAGACATTCGGCGTGATTTCAGTAATTGCCGGTGGTCACGCTAATACGGCCGGCGGCATAGGTTCGACCATCAGCGGCGGCAGCGCCAATAACGCCGGTGGCAATTACAGCACTATCTCAGGCGGATTTAATAATACCGCTCCCGGCGATTTCTCAATCGTGCCGGGCGGTTCCGATAATGATGCCACAGGCTTTTATTCTTATGCCGCCGGACACCGGGCCAAGGCATTTCATGACGGTTCATTTGTCTGGGCCGATCACACCGACGATGATTTCGGTTCCACCGGCGCCGACCAGTTTATCATCAGGGCCGGCGGCGGGGTCGGCATCGGCACCAATAATCCGACCGGTATTCTGGATGTCGCCGGTTATTCCGGTGACGGCTCGGTCAATCTTCCCGACAGTGCCGTCTCATCGCCTGAAATCCTGGACGAGCCCGGAATATCAGGGGAAATAACACCCGCGGATATCGTTCTCACCCAGGGTGCGACCAGCATGGCAGATATGGCAACGACAACGATTACCATCCCTGCCGACGGCTATATTATGGTCAGCGCAGGAGCGACAATGGAAGCCACTGGAACATCCAAGGCCAATCAGGTTTTTATCCAGATTGATGAAACCTCCGGCGGAAGCACTATCAATCCCTATTATGTCATTACCGGCTCAGGGGATCATGATACTCCCAGCAGCAAACATTACTTCTCGATTTCAACGGAAAGGATCTATTTAAAATCGGCCGGAACTTATGAATTCCGTCTTGAAGCCATAGCCAGTCCCGATAACGGCAACGGCGCCGAAACCAGAATCCAACGGCCCCGCATAACTGCGGTATATTTTCCGACAGCTTATGGCTCGGTCAGCGCCTCGAATTAGGGTGGTGGCAATATGAGACTAATAATTCATAAACCAGCCGTTACCCTTCTGATTCTGGCATTTTGGGTGATTTGCATCCTTCCTGCCGCCGGATCGGAAATAGGGGCGGCCCAGTCAACAGAGTCCGTGAAGTCCGCGGCAACAAGCGGGGCAATCGGTGGCCCGCCGATCTGGCAGGTTCTTGCGGGCGGAGGAATCTCCAACAGCGCTTCGGCCGATTATCGGCATTCCGGCACCATCGGCCAGACCGCCGTATTTCAGGTAACATCGGCATCGAACACTATCAAATCGGGATTCTGGATGAGCGCCGGCGACAGCGGCCCCTGTGCGGGAATTCCGGGAGATCCCAATGCCAGCGATTCATACAATATTCTCGACCCGGCCTATTTGATCAATTATCTGTATCGGAGCGGCCCGGCGCCGGAACCGTTAATCCTGTATTCCGGCGATCCCAATTGCAGCTGTAATATAAATCTACTCGATGTTTCCTACCTGATAAATTATCTCTATAAGGGCGGCCCTCAGCCCTGTTCCTGCGAGGATTGGATAGCCGGATGCGGCCTGCCGCTTAGATAAGACAAGAAGGGCAGTCAAATGACTGCCCTTTTTTGAAATTCTTTTGAATTATTCCAGATTGAAAATTGTCGTACTCATCACGCGGGCCGCAATAAAACCGCGGGAATCATATCCGACCGCCGAGATATTTTTGCGGTTATAGTAATTCAAAATCAGCGAATAAACGCCGGTCGAAAGGCCGGTCAGATTGGATGACTCAATGAGATAGCTGCCGTCATTCGTCGTTTCAACCATAAAACTTGAATCCCCCTCGGCACTTACAAGAATCAATTCAACAGTTCCTGTCCCATATTCGGCCCAGTAAACCTGCAGGTTTTCAGCGCGATTGTGAGTGTCCATTATGGCCGGACTGGTGATATATGGATTTTTTGACGGAAAGGTCACCGAATCCACAAGGGCCGGCACGCCGCCGGAAGCAATCACATTGAAACTATAATTCTCGCCCAGTTGAATAAAGGGATCAACATAAGTACCCATTTCAGGATAAGTATATCCCTCCAGATCGGCGGCCCAGGTAAGAGAATATTGCTCGCAGACGACAATAATTCCCGGAATAGGACTGACAGGCTCACAGGGGGCATAGGCCGAATCGAACATGGCAGTGATGCCGTCGGTAAAGAGGGGTACGCTTCCCAGATATGAGACATTTCTGGCGACAACCAGTTTGGCGTATATGCCTTCCGATATCGAACTGGAATCGATCATGGCACAATAATCGGACAGATGACTTATGGAGGCCATTATGGTGTTATTGACTGTATTGACACTGCCTTCGATTTCGGTCCATCCGGAATAATCGTGTATGCAGATAGCCGCATCACCTTCAGGCTTCCCCCCTGTTAATGATTCATTATAATTAATAATGAGAGTCGCATCGGAATTGAAATTGGTGCCGGAAGGTAGAATCCTGTACATGGAAGACAGCGGTTTCATCGGTGCGGTCGGCTGAGTGACAGCATCAGTCTTTGTGATGGTAAAAGCCACAGT
>JBFMFJ010000246.1:0-5742 GCA_040752235.1 Candidatus Zixiibacteriota bacterium
GGGGAATGGAGCTGGAGCAGATGAGACAATTCATCAATGAGACGATGCTGGCCGGTGTGCCGACCTTTTCTTCGGAAGGCTTTCTGATCCTGGAAAAAGGCGCCACCGCCGCCAATTGTATCCGTCCCGACCTCCCCCTGGGCCGGTTTACAGCATACAAAATTATACAAATTGCCAACGGCGCCCTTCCGGCCTCGCTGCCGACGATTTTCAATGAAGCCCCCGCCCTTTGTCTAAATCTTGATGCCGCCCGTAAATTGAAAATCAATTTCGATCGGAGCAGTATAAATAATGCCAAAACCATAGCGGCGGTGCCGGCTGAAGGTACACCGGGATATACACTGAATGAAGCCACAGACCAGGCTCTCCGCGAGAACGTTTCATTCCTGGGAAACAACTCCCTGTATCAAAAGGCAATAGCCGAGGCGGCCAAAACATATTCGACTTTCTATCCTGATATTAAGCTTGATCTGGAAGCGGCAACGACGGATAATGAAAATTCGGCCGCTCTTTATAACAACATTCTCAACCGCAGGTTTTCGTCGGATATCATCCTGGATCAAAAATTGTTTTCATATCCGGCCATAAAGGCGGTCCAAATCGCTCAAAAAAATCTGCAGATAAAGGAAGCCGGCCTCCGGCAGGCCGAGCTTGACCTCAGGCATGCCGTTACCGTCGCCTATTTGGCGGTTCTCGAAAATGAGGAAAACGTGCGGGCAATCGAAGACAAAATCGACCGCCTTCGTCAGTACTGGGAGATTGCCCTTGCTAATGCCGCAATAGGGAATACTGATACGCTGGATATCCTTATCCTGCAGGAGAGGTTGGTTTCCGCCAAGATGCTTTTGCATGATGCTAATTCCAGACTGAGGGTGTCGCGAGTTGTTCTCAATGTCCTGCTGAACCGGCCCGGAGATGAGACAGTGGTTTTGGATAAGGCAGACTTTTCTCCCGAAATAATGGTGGCCATGGCCCGCAAATTCGAAAATTATGCTTCCAATTCGGAGAAACAACAGAAATTCGAGGATTACCTGATTCATTATGGAATTGTCCATTCCACCGATATGCAAATCGCCGGATTATCGATTGATATCCAGCGCGATCTGCTTGCCAAAAACGGTAAAAGGTACCTGCCGGAAATCACCCTGAGAGGAAAATATTCATATAGTGACGAATTCGAACCGGAATACGGCGGCAATGATGATTCCTGGACAATCGGCGGTTATTTGACTCTTCCGATATTGTCCGGGTGGCAGTGGAAACATAATAGGGCTTCGCTCAAAGCGGAGATGGATGGGCTGCAATATAAGAAAGATATGATTCGTTTCGAACGCATGGAAACAATTGTGGCTGCGGTTGAAAAATTACTGACACACGTCACCACACTTCCGATGAATTATTTTACGAAAAATCTTGCCTCGGACAATCTGAACGCGGCGTACCGAAAATTCAAATCAGGAAAGATGACCGTGTCTGATCTCGTCTCGCTGGAGCATTACGCATCATCATTGGAGTTTAATCTCGTGGAAAGGAAGTACAATTTCTTTGTTGCGTACGCCGAAATGCTTCAGGCCGCAGGTGCCGGTTATCTCGTACGCAACTCTGCCGAGGAATTGGAATTCTATAAGAATCTTGAAAATTATCTGGAATAAAAAGACCGTCGGCCGGCTTTCCCGACCGACGGTTCCGAATTTACCAGTCGGTTTTGATATTCACAAACATTGTTTTACTGTCGCGGTAGATGAAGAAAACGACCTCCGCCGGTTGTTCTTCGCCGACCATATCAAGCGCCGCCTGTGCATCATCGACTGAATCGGTTTTGGCGCCATCGATGGATTGAATGATATCTCCCGGCATCACTCCGCCAACCGCCGCCCATCCGCCCGGCTCGACCTCTTTAACCACGACACCCTTGAAATCAGGATTTAGATTGAAAATGTTGTAATCGGCGAAAACCATATCTCTGATCTTCAATTCGAAATTAGTATCTTCAAACTCCGGCGCCTCCGCCGGGGAAATCGGCGCCGGTGCCAGTGTTACCGTTAATTCAAGTGTGTCGATACCCGGATCGCCGCGCCTCAGGACCGTCAGGGCAACCGAAGCCCCGGCCCCCAGTTCGGAAATCTTCTTCTGGAAGACGGGAAGATTTTCCTCTTTATTGACTTCAACCGGCTTGCCTTCAAGTTGGACGATAATGTCGCCCGTCTTCATCCCGGCCGAATCAGCCGGGGAATCCTTGACCACTTCGTTGACGATTATGCCGCCTTTGGTGGCGACGTTCCAGAATTCAGCGATATCGGGCGTCAGCGCCTGCAGATATATGCCCAGCCAGCCGCGATCGATTTTCCCGCGTTTGGGAGGATCCTTAATCAGTTTATTCAGTCTGTCCGCTCCGATGACTCCCAGAAGGGGGACGAAGTCTTCCATCGTGGCAAACGATTCCATCATCCGGGAAGCATCGAATCCCGAAAGAGCCGGGTTCTCGAGATCGCCCAGCACACCCACCGGCGTTCCCATACTGTCATAAAGAATCGAGGCGATTTCCAGTTCATTGAAACCGGCGGTCAGAGTGAAATGCTCCGGCTCGACAATATTTGCCGAAATCAATCCGATATCGGCGCCCAATTGCGGCGTGACATACTCTGGGAGCAATGTATATAAAGCCAGCCATTCGCCGACCCTGAAGCTTTTTATATCCTTAAACCTGACATAAGAGAATTTCTTTTTCTCCTCAGTCGTAATTCGACAGAAGCCGATCTTGGTGAATCGGTCAATCCCGATGAACTCGGCCGGATACTTGGCACCATCCATCATAACGACTTCAATACTCTTGGGATCCGCGCTGACCTGCATGCCGGACATAATCGAGAAAGGATCTTCACTGTCAATAGGTTTGCCGTCGAACATGATCAAACCGTCATCGCTGACAATACTGCCGATGCCGCGATTTTTTGCCTCGGTTGTCTGTGTTCCGAATGAAACCTCGATAACAAGGTTGACGGCCACCGTATATTGAGAGGCATCACCATAGATTTTGTCAAAATTAAAATTCTGCGCCGACAGGGTGCCAAACGCCAGAAGGACAATCATCAACGAAAATATCAGCCTCACTTTATTGCTCCTTTATTTGTTTTCTTCCGCCGTTTTATGATTATTTACTTTTATAAGTACAAATTTCGTACTTTCGGAACGCTTGACCGTTAAAAGGACTTTTTCAACACCGGATTCAACCATTTCATTGTAGACATCAAAAAACTCCTGAAAAGTAAGAGTCGGCTTCTCATTGAGACCCTGTATCACGTCTCCCCGCAGAAGACCGGCCTCGGCGGCGGCGCCGACCCGCTTGACGCCGGAAACAAATACACCAAGAGTGTCTTCAAGCAGGTTTTCAATAGCCATTTGCTTGGTGATTCCCTTAACGGTGAAACCCCACTCCTTGCATTCCAGATCCTCGCCAAGAATTTCGCCCAGCTCATGAGTCATGACATTGACATAAATGGTTTTGTCTTCGCGACGGACCGTCATTGCGATAATACTGCCGATGGGATGATCTGCGATTTTTTTATAAAAGGCGGGAAGCTCCTCGGCGAATCTTGCCGAGACCGGCTGTCCGTCCATTTTCAAAATGATATCGCCGGCCTTCAAACCGGCATCTTCGGCGGGCGACTTGGCATCAAGTGATGCTATCAGAACACCTTCGTTCAACTCGGTGCCGAACCATGATTCGAGATTTTGAAGCTCCTGGCACTGAACGCCGATCCAGCTCCTGGTGACTTTGCCTTTTTCCAGGATATTCTTGACAACTTCTTTGACAATATTAATCGGAATTGAAAAGCCGATATTATTCGCAAACAGGGTTGCCCGGGAATTGATACCAACCACGCGGCCGTTCAAATCGACCAGCGGCCCGCCCGAATTACCCGGGTTTATGGCGGCATCGGTCTGGATCCAATTGTTATAAATGCCGGTTTTTTCGCCGGAAGGCAGTCTTGTTTCCCCTGGGAAAAAGCGGTCGGTGGTCGAAATTACGCCGCATGACACCGAGCGCGCCAGGGCCAGGGGAGAGCCCATAGCCAGAACATACTGGCCCACCTGGAGTTGGTCGGAATCGCCTAATTCGACAATTTGAATGTTCCCGGAGTATTGCGAAAGATCGAGTCTAATTACTGCGATATCGGTTAATGGATCGCCGCCGATTAACTCCGCCTTGACCTGTTCTTTATCCGGCATGGTGCAGATAATTCGTTCTGCCTTTCCGGCCACATGATAATTGGTGACGACATAGCCATCCTTGTGAAAAATCACCCCCGAACCAACCACCGACTGCTTCCTCATTTTCCCGGTTCTGAAATCGGTAATGACCGGTTGAATATGGACCAGGGCAGGCAAAACTCTATCGCGCGCCATATATATTTCCTGTTGAAGCGGGGAGACTTCTGCAAGGCCGACCTTGCATGCCATTGCTAAAAGCACCAATACCAGAAAAGATTTTTTCATCAGTTACCTCGGCAAATGTTTATACGACCTGCCGGCCGCAGTCGAAATAAATATATTCCATACAATAAAAAACTATTAACTCCTTCACAAGCTATTATTTAACACATTATCGGTATTAAAGTTCGAAAAAAAAGCCATCCTTCCGGATGGCCTCCATAAATCTTTTGGGCTTAATCCGCCCATCGGAATTCGACCGATCCAACCCCGACATCAACCTCAAGCTCCAGGCCATAGCTGGACGATTCGAAATCTTCCGTTTCATAATATCCCTCATCGATTTCGTACTTCTCCAATTCATCGAAATCAATCGAGGACAGGAAATTGTCGTCAGCCTCGATACTGAACGGAAGATTGCGGGGAATATAAATGACGGTTGAAGACAGCCCCAGCGAGATCTTTGCCTTTGACCTGATAGTATATTTCCCGGAAAAATCAATCTCGAACTTGCCTGCCCCGCCATCAAGATAAAGCCGCTTGAAATTCAGATTGCCCAGATTGGAAATCTCAAATTTTCCGGCGCCGGCATCGAACTCGACCTTGGTGACAACCTCCGGATTGGGTTTGCTGAAGTCAAGTTTGCCATCGGCGGCGCCCAGGTCAAAATCGAGATAGGTGATTGGAATTCCGCCAAGGTCAAAATCGGCCTCACAGGCGCTTACATCGATTTCCATTTCAGCCGGATAACGGGTGGATAAGGTGATATCCCACAGGTTGTCCTCGGTATCGAATTCCTTCTTCCAGCTCAAATCGGAGCCGAAGTCCAGATAGCCGGTCCCGGCCTCTTTTTCATAATCTGCGAATACTCTCAATCTTCGCCCGTCATATTCCACGTCGGCCTTAAAAATTTCCGCCATGTCGGCCGGATTGATGGTGAATCTGCCGGCGCCCAAGTCGGCCCGAATAATCAGCTTTTCCACATCATCTTTGGGGAAGCTGAAGCTCTCTCTTTCCAGCGTTCCCGCCGACAATACTCCCGCCAGCAGGAGCGTGCCCGATATTATGAACGTAACTATCCTTATAGACATAATTACCTCTTTATAAAGCAGTTAAAATGCGACTAGTTTTCTGTACTCAACGGGGGCGGCGTCGGCGGCGGAGGCGGCGGTTTCATTCCATCGAATTTGATTTCTACCTCGATTGACGCCCGGCACTCCCGGCGCCCGAATCGTGTCAGCAGAACCGCTCCGATGCCGGCGGTTGTTCCTATTGACCATATGATTATTGAAAGCACCAGGAACAGAATGG
>JBFMFJ010000247.1:0-5716 GCA_040752235.1 Candidatus Zixiibacteriota bacterium
AGCCACAGGAACCGGCGAAGATGAACCCGAAAATTTGATCGGCGGCGATTGCTCTTTCAAGGTTGAAGATCACACCGCCGGATATGTGGAAGTTGCCGGCGCCGAAAACGCGGACGACAATGATAATTACGTTGCGTTGCGGGCCGGGATCGAATCAAGTGTCGTGGACAATCTGAAAATAAAAGCTGATTTCCAGAAAATTGATGATCAGTTCCGCTCCTTCACCAATTCCGACCTTAATCCCACCAAGAACCAACAGCGCTTCAATGTCGGCGGGGATTATCAGCTGGCCTCAAATCAGAAAATAAACGCCGCCTATGCCAACATTCGCGGCCTGGTAGAGAACGGTCAGTACAATACTTACGATTATCTGCGAAATGAGAATATTTATGGTGTTGGATATCGGAATGATATTATTGAAAAAATGGGTTTTGGACTGCGGCTGGAAAGACGCGATATCAATGATCGCAACAATTCCGCTATGGCCGACAATTATCAGAATCGTATTATGGCCGATGTCGGAGGGCGCCTCAACGAGGCCGGCGTATTGGGACAATTCGGGTACAGCGCTAATTACGAAATGATCATGTTCAGGAATGAAATTTCTCTTGGGGATCATGACGCCAATACCAACCAGCTGGCTTTGACGCTGACAAGTAAGCCCGATGATAATGCAAACATAAAACTGACACAGCGCATTGCTC
Organism: Candidatus Zixiibacteriota bacterium; assembly: GCA_040752235.1. Taxonomy (GTDB): domain Bacteria; phylum Zixibacteria; class MSB-5A5; order GN15; family PGXB01; genus PGXB01. The sequence continues at coordinate 705 of JBFMFJ010000247.1, forward strand.
TTCGCAAGGATAAAGAGCTTGATACCTACGACGATCGGCAGGATGTGACCCTGGCATCGTTTCAATATCGGCTGCATGCTAACCTCAATATGCTGACAACGTACGAGTATAAACGGTATACCGTTCCCGATGATAATGTCCAGTTCTGGCAGGATGATCCGGCACGAATCCAGAAAGCCGGGACTTTTGCGATGGAATATCTGCCTCTTGAGAAAATTAAAGCGGTTGGAAAATTGGGCCGGCAGGAAACCCGTCAGTGGTTTGACGATTCCACTACGCGGACGACGGATGATTTCATCCTGGGACAGCTGACATATTTCCATACCCATCACCTCTCATTCAATGCCGAAAGCGAATATACCAGAAAAGATAAGAGATACAGCGTGCATAGCCGCGATAAAATCTGGGATCTTGGCCTGAAGATCAACTGGAACAAGGACCGCCTAAACGAGTTTACCGCCGGTTTGATCAGACGGTGGCAGTTGCAGGATTATCCGCCGAGTATAGAAGTAACCTCATCTTCCTACATTATACTCGTAAGCGGCTCTGTTTCCGTAATGCGTGAGTTATTTGTCAGGGGATCTATCAAAGATATCCTTCTTGATGATCCGCTTGATGATGAAAAGACCTATACCAGCGTGGAGGTCGGTTATGACAGCCACCGCTGGTATCGAGTCTCTCTTGGTTATGAACGAATCGAAGGCGATACGGATCTTTACCCCGATCGGAATTATACCGGCCAGGGCGTGTTCGTTCGCTTTACGGGAAAAATGTAGGAGCGTGCAATCATGATTAAGAAATATCATAATAGCATATCGGGCCGCCTTGCCGCAGCGCTCCTGCTGATGTTGGGAATTATCGGATTAGCAGGTCTGCCGGCTATGGCGGAGGGTGAATTGTCAGTAGAATGTCAGAGTCCCCTGACGAATGAAATCCATACCTATGACCCCGGCCTTGATAAGTCCATGTGTCCGGAGCCGATTGCCGATTTTTGCGCCTATCCGAGAGAAGGCTGCGATTCGCTCATGGTCATGTTTACCGATTTATCGCAGGGATATATTGACACCTGGAGCTGGGATTTTGGCGATCCCTCAAGCGGTGCCGATAATTTCTCGAATGAGGAAAATCCCAGCCATCTCTACCGCTCGACCGGCTTGTATACCATAACTCTTACCGTGGTCGGTCCGGGTGGCACCGATACCGAAACCAAGGAACACTTTATAAGAGTAAAAACTACTCCTGTTGCCGATTTCGAATTCTCGATGCTTGATGATTGCCGATCGACGACAGTCAATTTTACGGACCTCTCGATCTGGGCCGATACCTGGTACTGGACATTCGGCGACGGCGCCTATTCGACCGAGCAGAATCCCACCCATACTTATTCCTCGGCCGGAACCTATATAGTAACCTTAAAGGCATACAACGAATGCGGGCGGGATGTAAAAATCCGCGAGGTTATCATTACTACCGGCGCCCAGCCCGTTGCCGATTTTACTTCCGATATCACCTCCGGCTGCGAATCGGCCGAAGTCAGTTTCTATGATCGCTCTACCTATGCCACCTCCTGGCATTGGGATTTCGGCGATGGTGCGACTTCGGATGAGCAAAATCCAAAGCATACCTATACCGCTGTTGGAAAGTATACAGTCTCTCTGACCGTCTCCAACGAATGTGGTGAAGATACCGCCACCAAGTATGAATATATCACCATTCTTTCCAAGCCGATCGCTGATTTTACTTCGGATGTGATCGAGACCTGTGTCGGTGCTGAAGTCCAGTTCACTGATTTATCGCTCTATGCCGTCGCATGGTGGTGGGATTTTGGCGACGGCACCAGTTCCACCGAACAAAATCCGATTCACTCTTATCAATCACCCGGTGTATATACGGTAACGCTTAAGGCCTACAATGAATGCGGCCGGGATATGAAGATAAAAGAGCTGTATATAACCGTTCATCCCAGACCGATCGCTGATTTCACCTCCGACATTACCGAAGGATGCGCTGGTGCGACTATCAATTTCACCGATCAGTCGCAGTATGCCGATACCTGGGAATGGGATTTCGGTGACGGCGCGACTTCGCATGATCAAAATCCGTCTCATACATATAATAGCGCCGGTTATTATACCGTGACATTAAAAGTATCCAACGATTGTGGTGAAGACGAAGAAACAAAGGTAGAATATGTGACGATCTATCCCGAACCGATTGCCGATTTTTCGTCCGATGTCACCTCCACCTGTGTCGGCGGCACGATCCATTTTACCGATATGTCCAATTATGCCGAGAGCTGGAATTGGGATTTTGGTGACGGCGAAACGTCGGATGACAGAAATCCCAGCCACACCTATAATGCGGCCGGCACTTATACCGTCACACTTACGATTAAAAACAGGTGTGGTGACGATGATGAAGTCAAAGTGGATTATATAAGGATTTATCCCGAACCGACGGCGGAATTCACCTCCGAAATCCGTGAGACATGCGCAGGGGAAACCATATCGTTTATTGACCGATCGAGCTATGCTCTTGTCTGGTCATGGGATTTCGGCGATGGTTTATCCTCAAATGAACAAAATCCGTCGCATACCTACACGACTGCCGGAATTTACACGGTGTCATTGACTGTGCAGAATCCCTGCGGCGGTGATGATACGGTCATGGTTGATTATGTCACCATTCACCCTAAACCGACAGCCGACTTTACGTCTGATAATGTCGAAGGCTGCGTTGGAACCGACATTTCATTTACCAGTCTGACGACTAATGCCGATTCGGTAAGATGGTATTTCGGCGATGGGGGAGAGTCCGATGAGGCAAACCCGTCGCACACCTATACCAAAGAAGGCACCTATACGGTTAAGCTGACGGCTTATAATTCCTGCGGTTCTGATGAAGAAATTAAGGAAGAGTATATTAAAATATACTCCGGACCGACAGCAGACTTCACTGCCGATATCCTTGAAGGCTGTCAGGGCATGACTGTTGCCTTTACTAATTTGTCGACCGGTTCCAATCAATGGTCCTGGGACTTTGGTGACGGCGCGACCTCTTCTGAACAGAATCCGTCGCATACTTATAACATGGCCGGAAAATTTACGGTTTCTCTGAAATCATCCAATAGCTGCGGTGATGATACCGAAACAAAGACCGACTATATAATAGTCCATCAGGGGCCATTGGCCGATTTTAGCGCGACACCGCGGTCGGGAGAACGCCCTCTGACGGTCGATTTCACCGATCTTTCGACAAGCCCTCTTGGCATTAAATCCTGGTCATGGGATTTTGGCGATTCGGAGACATCAACCGAGCGAAATCCTCAGCATATTTATGCGACTCCGGGAACTTATAGCGTTACGCTTACTGTCACCGATGACTGCGGAAAGGACAGTGAAAGCAAGGAAGAGTATATATATGTGATAGATACCTGCAAAATAGACTTTACCTATGAACCGTCGGAAGGATGCGCCCCGTTATTGGTTAGTTTTAATGGCACAACCACCGGTCCCTGTGAAATAGGCTCCTGGACCTGGGATTTCGGCGATCCGACCAGCGGCAGTAATAATACTGCGACCGGCAGGATCGTTACTCACACCTATAATACTCCGGGGAAATATACGGTTAAACTGACCGGTGAAGACTACAGCGGGACGAAGGTAATCACCAAAACAGATTGCATCGCGGTTTACGGTAAGCCTTCCGCCGCTTTCACGGCTGCACCGATGGAAGGTGTTGCGCCCCTTTTGGTGCATTTTGACGATATATCCAATGCCAACGGAAGCTCACTTGCCTGGGCATGGGATTTTGGAGATCCGTCCAGCGGAAATGAAAATACCTCTGATCTGCAGAATACGGGCCATGTTTATGATGTCGAAGGTACCTATACCGTCACATTGATTACAACGAATGACTGCGGGAAGGATACCGCGTCGGCTGAAATTATAATCCTTCCGCCGTTGACAATCACAAAAACAGTTGATAAGGCGATTACATTCGAGCGAGATACTCTCTTGTATACTCTGACTATTGAAAACGCCAGCGACTACGCAATCGGCAATCTGTTTGTCATTGACAGTATTCCGGATTCGACAGCCTATATCGATGGTTCCGTGACCGGGGGCGGGTGGCACAATGATGTCGAAAACCAAATGAATTGGAGTATTGTAAGTATTGCCGCCGGGGGGGCAGTGGAACTATCGTTTAAGGTGGTACTTGACGGTCCGTTCACGGTTTATCCGACCATAGTCTCCAATAAGGCCTACGCCACAATATACGAGGATGTGGCCAAGCCTATATCATCCCGTACATTCGTCAGTAATGTTGTACAAACGACTGTTGACAAAATAACGCAACTGCTCGAGATCAGCAAAGAAGTCAGCGCCACTCTGGCTTACCCCGGAGATATTCTGACCTACACAATCACCGTTACCAACAGAAATTTGGTGTCGGCGAATAATGTCGTGATTTATGATGCCATACCTGAATTGACATCCTACGTTGCCGGCTCGATCAGTGCCGGCGGGATTTATTATCCTGCCACCGACAGTCTTATCTGGAATATCGGAACGCTCAATCCCTTTGAATCGCGTGCGGTTTCATTCGGAGTGACCATAAATACAGGCGTCCCGAACGGTCAGAAGATTCCCAACACTGCGCTGGTTCGCAGTTCGAGCGGCGATAACCAAAGTAATATGGTGATCACGGCGGTCAGCTTGACTCCGATTGTGGTCACCAAGACCGCCAATCGGCCCAGCGGCATGATTGGTGATCTGGTCCGTTACACCATCACTGTCGAGAATTACTCCGGCGACCTGTTTGTGGATGTCCAGCTTACCGATACCCTGCCCGGCGGCATCTTCTATGTTAAAGGAAGCAGCCTGCTCGATGGCACCGCCCTGGCTGATCCAAACGGCGATAATCCGATCGTCTGGTCGCTCGGGGATCTTCCCGCCAGCGGTACAGTGACGGTTGAATACACCGCCCTGATTGGAACCTCGGCCCATCCG
>JBFMFJ010000248.1:0-5709 GCA_040752235.1 Candidatus Zixiibacteriota bacterium
TACCAGCGGGTTTGTTTAAAGACCCCAGGTCGAAACGATCTCGCCGCCACCTTAAGACCTCCGGCCGTACCGGAGGTCTTTTTTCTTAATATTAACCATTTTCCACCGCGTCGCTAATATACAAGGTTGAAAAGGGGGCATCTTGGGAATCTCGTCTATGTCGCCCGTTCTTATTAGCCGCTCCGATTTGGATTCCAAATCTGGAGTGGCTTTTTTTATGCTCCATTCATGGCAAATGACTTATATTAGAAAATGGCGAAAAATTATAAATTCGGTATTTCCACGACAGTCGATTACAGTGTCGATATCTTCACGCAGTTCGATATATTTTCCAAAATCGGGATTGATTTTATTTCTATCAGCGCCAGACCGGAGCACTGCGGGTTTCTAAACCCGGACACCTTTAAAAAAGTCCTTTTACGGGCAAAGGAACTCAGTTTTTTTATTGAGTCGGCTCATGCTCCATTCTGGGAAGGTTATGATCCGGCCGCTCTCGACAAGAGTAACAGGGGTGCCGCCATTCAAAAATTGGTGGAATATATGGGATTCGCGGCAGAGTATGACATCCCGATCGCAATTGTCCACCCGCACTATTATTTCAGCGACAGCCGGGATGCCTGTCTGGAAAGGGCTGCGGAGTCGATTGATAAGATTCTTTCTCTCAAACCGCGAAATATAAAAATGGTCATAGAAAATCTCCCGACCGCCAAAGGCTCCTGGATATGCGAAAAACTTCTTGAGAGGTTCGGAGACGATAAAATCGGATTTTGTTATGACAGTTCACATGAAAATATGAGTGGGGCACCGTTTCATCTGCTGTCAAGATTTTATGATCGCCTGACCACGACTCACCTGTCGGATAATCACGGCGTCTCGGATGAGCATCTTGTCCCCGGCGACGGGACAATTGACTGGGCGGAAATGCGCCGGTATCTCGATAAGTCGCCGATAAATAATATCTTATTCGAAGTTGGAACGGGCGAGAAGCTGGTGGAGCCGGTGGAGCAGTTTATAAGGAGAGCCGGGGAGGCCGGCCGGAGGTTTTTCGGACGGAGTGAAGGGCCGGTAGAGTAGGTCATCAGCCAAAATACAGGATTTTCATGGGAACTATTCCGCTGTGTAAACATATTATCAAGTACGATATATTGCTTTAATATACTACTGGGTAATATCTTAAGGCGTTGTGACGAGTCAACTTCAGGCATTTATAAAGGGAGAATCAGATGGCCTCGAATGATAAAGTATCCGGGCATGATCTTTTGAAATCTTCAATGGTCTTTGTATTCATGTTCTTAATTGTTTTATGGGGGGCGGCCTCTGCCCAGCAGAATACAGCGGCGGAGCATATCCAAAAGGGGAATGAGCTTCTTAGCGCCGGGCAGCCGGATAAGGCGGTGGGAGAATACAGCAAAGCCATCATGTTTGATCCCAGGAATGATTTTGCCTATCTGCAGCGCGGTATTGCGCGGGGGATGACCGGACAAATGAGAAAGGCGGTCGAGGATTTTAATAAAGCCATTGAGCTCAATCCCAAAGTGCCCGAGGCTTTTTTCAGCCGCGGTATGGCCAATGAGCGGATGAGCCAGACCGACCTGGCGATTGAGGATTACAGCAAGGCAATCGAATTGAATCCCAATTATGCCGAGGCCTATCATAATCGCGGAACTCAATATCATAAAAAGGGGCTGACCAATCTTGCCATAGATGATTTCAAGCGGGCGGTTGTCCTGGAACCTAATTATGCCAAGGCTTACTATAATCTGGGCGTGACTTACAAGAGTGTCGGCGATACCGCTCTGGCTCTTCGCAGCTATACGCGTGCCATCGAAATAGACCCCCGTTATACTGATGCCTATTATAACCGGGGATTGCTATATTATGAGCAGAATGATTTTAAGCCCGCGATAAAGGACTTTCAGAGGATCCTTGATATCGATTCGACCCATGCGCATGCCTGGTTCAATCTTGGCGCAACCTACGAGATTGACAAACAGTACGGCAAGGCGCTGGATTCATATAAAAAATATACTGAATATGCCCCCTTCCCGGAACGCGACAAAGTCGAAGCATTGAAGCAAAGATTTCCGGATATCGAGCGCAAGATGCAGGGGCGGCAATTGCCAAAATTGCCTGATGATGTCGAACTGAAACCAGCGGATACCGCCGGCTTCGGCAAGTAATCGGTGTTTCGGAATATAAATCTTAAATCAATCTCTCGGTAAGGCGGCCGACCTCGATAAGAAATTCCTCATCCTGCTCGGTAAAGGCCGACGGCGTATGGGAATCGATGTCGAGTTCGGCTATGATTTTATTGTCCCGAAAAATGGGTATGACGATTTCTGATTTGACATTTATACTGCAGGCCAGATAATTATTTTCGGCTGTGACGTCATCGACAATGAATGTCTTTCCGGTTTCCGCCGCCTGACCGCATATACCCCGTCCGAATGGAATCCTGACATGCTCGGTAGGATCGCCTGCAAACGGTCCCAGGACCAGTTCACGGTCATTGTCTTTGCTCACAATATAATATCCCACCCAATCATAACCCGGCAGACCGTTTTTCAACAGCCGGCAGATTGAAAGAAGCTTTGATGAAGCATCTTCAACACCGCCGGTTATGCTGTCCACCTTTTCGAGAAGAATCTTGAATAAATTTTCTTTGATCATAAAATATTCTTAATATAACACTTTCGATCAGGATTCTTTCTTCATTTCATCCCAGATATCCCAGATACGTCTGATATGGGGGATGGTGATTGATCCGCCCGCGGCCAATCCCACGGCGATGGTTTCTTCCAGCTCGGCATCGGTGACACCTTCTTCCTTGCATCTGATGACGTGATATAGAATACAATCATCACACCTCAGTACCAATGACACCACCAGCCCCATCAATTCTTTGGTTTTGGCCGGGAGAACGCCGTCCCTGTAAATCTGCCAATCCAGATTAAAGAACCTTTTGACATTTATGCCCGAATAGTTGAAGACGAGCTGATTCAGCCGTTCCCGTTCTTCCTGGAATTTCTTGGCTCTATTGTTTTCCACTGTCTGTCTCCGTCATAATGTTCACAACAATGAAAGACACCCCCATAAAATCCCCAAATCCAATAATCATATAAAATTACCGATTTTGCAATTGTTTTTTGTCGTTCAGCCGACAATGCATAATAGTGTTGGATATTGGAAACGACTTTATCCCAACCGTTTTTCTATTGACAACGTATGGGATGAAACCGTTTTATATTTTTGAATCGAATCGCAGCATAAAGGCCGAAAAAAAGAATATAAAGGGGATAATGGATGGATGGTTGGCCGAAAATATCTGTAATCATTCCGGCGCTTAATGAAGATAAATTCATTACGGCGACCATCGAATATCTGTTAAATCAGGACTATCCCAAAGACGAGATGGAAATCCTGGTCGTAGACGGCGGTTCCGAAGATAAAACCGCAGAAATAGTCTCGACTCTGGCCGACAAAGATTCCCGGGTGCGACTGCTTGAGAATCCGAAGAGATTTTCCTCGGCAGGAAGAAATGTCGGAGTGAAAAACGCCTCCGGTGAAATTATTACTTTTGTAGACGGTCACACCTATATTGAAAACGATCAACTCCTCAGGAATACGGCCCTTTTGATGTCGGAAAAAGAAGTCTCAGTCCTGAGCCGTCCCCAATTCCTTGATACGCCCGATAATAATCTATTCCAACAGGCCGTTTCACTGGCAAGGAAATCCGCCATTGGACATGGTCTTGACTCCACGATATATACCAGAGAAGACAAATATGTAAATCCCTCCAGTTCGGGCGCCTCATATAGAAAGGAAGTATTTGATAAAATCGGCTACTTTGATGAAAATATGGATGCCGCCGAGGATGTGGAATTTAATTACAGGGCGGCCATTAACGGTTTCAGATCATATACTTCGATGAAACTTGCCGTGTTCTATTATCCCCGAGATTCATTCGAGGGATTACTCAGGCAGATGGTACGCTATGGGATCGGAAGATTTCGCCTTGCCGCGAAACATCCGGGGTCATTATCGATAGGGACACTGGTGCCGGTGTGTATTACATTAGGCATCCCCTTATTGGCCATATTAGCGCTGATATTCCGGCCTATATCGGGGCCTTTCTGGGGAGTGACGGGATTATATTTGCTGGGAATTCTCTTCTGGTCGGCCTTAATCTCAGTGGAAAAAGGAATAAAATATTTATACTATTTGCCGCTAATTTATCTCTCCATACATGTTGGGTTGGGTTTTGGATTTGTATGGGAAGCGGTCCGCAGACTTTTAGGATATAAACATTAGGCATATTATGCCTTGATTTCAAGGTTCACACCAGGGGGCAATTAAAATAATCAGCCTGCTGATTATTATTACTACAATTCGTCGTCGATTTATAATGATTGGATGATTTCTGTGAATTATTGCCCCGATGGGGACGATTATATGAATATGAAGACAATTCTTAAAATAGCAATCTGCCTGATTATTGTTTTATTCGGCTTTCATATCGCGACGGCTGCGGATAATGTATATCCGACAAGTTACGATATTTCATGCAATTACGTCATAAGTTCGGATATGGTGGCCATCTCTGACACTTTCACAATATCCCGAACGCTGGTGAATAATGAATCATTTAATCTGAGCGGCTTGTATTATTCAGACAATCTTCCATCCGCTTTCGCCATTGTCGCCCAAAATATTACCATAAATGGAAATCCGGTGTCATTTGTATCAGCGAGCCCTTTGGAGAATCATATTGTGGAAGGATACAATGGCTATTACTGGATTGTCGATTCCCCGGACGGATCCGAGGGTGTGAGCAATATTATTGAGCCGGGCGATGTTGTCAATATGCAGTTGAAAGTCATCTGCAACTCTGTAGGGAATTACCTGCTGCCGATTCACACGGCGGTTTTTTATGGCAATAATGTCGGGCTTTTTGCCACATCGGATTCTCTTGAAATCGAGGTCGTATTATCTCTGGATGTCGATGATGATATTCCTGAGACCATGCCGGGCACTGCTTTGATTTCGAAAGCCTATCCCAATCCATTTAACTCCACCGTCACCATTCAGTATTCGGGCCTCGGCGTCGCCGGTAATAAAATGACTCTTGCATTATTCGATATAGCGGGCCGGAAAATACTTGAAAATGAATTTGTTGCGCCGGATAATAACGGTTATATTAAATGGGAATCAAATGAAACGATCAGTTCAGGCGTCTATTTTTACAAACTTACCGATGGAAGTCATATTTCCGGCGGCAAATTAATTCTTTTGAAGTAGGGACCGAACATGAAAGATAATAATAGAATTAACCGGCGCGAATTTATCAAAAAGGCCGGGAAATATTCCGCGGCCGCCTTTGTCGGTGGTTACTTATTCGATTCCTTCCTGTATTCCGCTACCGATGCCAGGGCGGCCATCGTATCGAATATCTTTATTGCCAAAAACGGCACTCCCGCCGAAAATGTCGCCAAGGTTATAGACATGCGATTCGGCGGAATCGAGCACTTTATCGGTCATGATGATGTCGTGGTCATAAATCCTAACGGCCAGTGGCAGAATCAGGGCGCCTCCAATTGCGCCTGCTGTATGGGGCTTATCGACCTGATTCTCAACCGGCCGGGCGGATTCGACGGCGAGATTATTTTTTGCGAAAATACGCAGTTTCAGACGGCGGGTTTCTGGACTATA
>JBFMFJ010000249.1:0-5698 GCA_040752235.1 Candidatus Zixiibacteriota bacterium
GATGGGCCGATTCGACATGCGAATCGGCCCTGCTCAAGGAATTTGAAGTCAGTTACTCTTACTGTTTTCTTTCAGAGTATAATGGAAATTTATCGCACAAAGCTTTCACTTCCAGCCTGATTTTCTCCAGAGCGGCATCATCTTCCATATTGGTGATGGCACGATCGATGAAGTCAGCGATGATTTTCATTTCATTGACACCCATCCCGCGAGTGGTCAAAGCCGGCGTGCCAACACGAATGCCTGATGTGACAAACGGTTTACGAGTGTCAAAAGGCACAGTGTTCTTATTGACCGTAATACCGGCCTTATCCAGAGTGTTTTCCACCTTCTTGCCGGAATACTCCCGGTCAAGGAATGACATCAGGAACAGATGCGTATCGGTGCCGCCGGAAACGATATGGTATCCCTTGCTCTTCAGCTCATTGGCCATGGTCCGGGCATTTTCCAGGATACGTTTCTGGTAATTCCTGAATTCATCGCTCATGGCTTCCTTCAAAGCCACCGCTTTGGCCGCAATAATGTGCATCAGCGGGCCGCCCTGTATGCCGGGCATGACGGTGCGGTCCAGATCGGCGGCATATTTCTCCTTGCACATCACCATCCCGCCGCGCGGACCGCGCAGGGTTTTATGCGTGGTAGTGGTAACAAAGTCGGCGTAAGGAATTGGCGATGGATGCAGCCCCGCCGCTACCAATCCCGCAATATGGGCGATATCGACCATCAGGTAAGCCCCGACAGCATCAGCCGCTTCACGGAATTTCACGAAATCAAGTGTTCTGGGATAGGCGGAAGCGCCGGTGACAATCAGCTTCGGCTTGATTTCTTTGGCCAATGCAATCAGTTTGTCCATATCAAGGACTTCGGTATCCTTCTCCACCTGATAGGCATGGAACTGGAACAGTTTTCCGGAGAAATTGATGGGGTGGCCGTGCGTCAAATGCCCGCCATGAGACAGATCCAGCCCCATAACTTTATCGCCCGGCTCGAGGATCGTGAAATAAACGGCCATATTGGCCTGAGAGCCGGAATGCGGCTGCACATTGGCATGTTCGCATCCGAAAAGCTGTTTGGCACGCTCGCGGGCCAGGTTCTCGGCGACATCGACAAATTCGCAGCCGCCGTAATATCTTTTGCCGGGGTAACCCTCGGCATACTTGTTGGTCATAACCCCGCCGGCGGCCTCGAGAACCGCTTCGGAAACGAAGTTTTCGGAGGCAATCAGTTCCAGTTTGTCCGATTCGCGCATGGTCTCCTTGAGAATCGCTTCATAAATTTCGGGATCGGTTTGTTTAAGATATGACATAGCTTTTTACCTGTCTAAATTTCATTTTTAAAGCAGGCCTTTAGACGGCCTGCTTTTTTCGAACAATATAATATATTAAATTTCTTCCGCTTCTTTAATTTTATTCAGCCGCCGCTCATGACGGCCGCCCTCAAATTCAGTAACAAGCCAGGTTTTCAGGATATCTTCCACATCATCAGGGTTGGTGTATTTCTGTGACATAGTAAGGACATTGGAATCATTGTGGAGTCTGGCATAATAGGCCATGTCCTTATTCAGACACAAGGTGGCACGGATCCCCTTAACCTTATTGGCCGTAATGGTCATACCATTACCGGTCCAGCAAACCGCAATACCGCGGTCAACCTCTCCCCCTGCAACAGCTCTGGCCACACGCAGGCCATAATCGGTATAATCTACCGAGTCTTTGCCCCCGGTGCCGAAATCGACGACACCATAGCCGAGTTGAGTCAGGATCGATTTGACACGTTCCTTCAACTCATATCCGGCATGATCAGAACCGATGGCAATTGTCATATAATCCCCTATTATTTTGCCGGGACGCTGTTCTTCTTCGGGATATAAGTAAGCCAGCCATAGATGTCTTCAGCGCGTCCTTCGACAAGGTCAAACAGACGGGTCTGGAGTTTTTCGGTGATCGGGCCGCGACGGCCTTCACCGACCTGAATATCATCTATAAATGAAATCGGCGAGATTTCCGCGGCGGAACCGGTGAAGAAGACCTCATCGGCGACATAAAGCAGTTCGCGCGGAATACTCTGCTCGACGACGGGTATATTAATTTCCTTGGCCAGGGTCATGACGGTGTCGCGAGTGATACCGGCCAGGACTGAGGATGATAATGACGGTGTTATCAATTTTCCTTTATAAACCAGGAAGACATTTTCGCCCGAACCTTCGGAGACATGCCCATAAGTATCAAGAGCAATACCCTCGACACAGCCGCGGGCGATCGCCTCGAGTTTGATCAACTGGCTGCCCATATAATTGGCGCCCGCCTTGGCCATCATCGGCATGGTATCAGGAGCGTTTCTTCGCCATGTCGAGACACAGACTTTGACACCTTTCTCCATCGCTTCCGGGCCGAGATATTTGCCCCACGGCCAGGCGGCAATAGCCACATCCACCGGGCACGGCGTGGGATCGACACCAAGCGTATCATAGCCGCGATAAACAACCGGCCGAATATAGCAGGCATCGAGGTTGTTGGCTGCCACAACTTCAAGAGCGGCGTCATAGATTTGCTGTTTCGTGAACGGAATTTTCATCCGATATATCTTGGCGGAATTGAAGAGTCGATCGACATGTTCCTGGTGACGAAAGGCAGCCGGCCCCTGCGGCGTTTTATAAACCCGTTGTCCCTCGAAAACCGCTGAACCGTAATGGACTACATGGGAGAGGACATGAATCTTGGCATCATCCCAGGGAACCAGTTTGCCGTTCATCCAGATATAATCGACTTTATTAAAGGGCATAAATCCTCCTGAAATTTCAAAAGGTTATAAGAGGCTTCGTTCTAAATATATGGGATTTGGGGCCTGATTTCAAGGCCAAATGCCCCCAGATTGTGAATTTTTTCTCTAATAAGTGGGGAGTTTTGCGCCGGAAGGCTGAAATGCGTTACACATCTGCAGGCCGAAATTCCTTACCTGAGTCCAGTAAGGAACGAAGGTCACGCGCGAGATTCCTAAGTGGTAGGGCGGAACCCGAAGCCGTTGATTTTTAATCGTGGCGAAGTGGTTCCGCCATCTTTCGACACCACCAATAAAATTGGCAGAACCACTCTATCCCCGATGCATCGGGGATTCCGGGTTCTGCCCTACATTTTCTGAATCCCGTATAAATAGGTCAGAGAACGCTGACCTGCGGTTCATTTGAATTTTACCGGTTCTCTATCTTCTACTCGAACTATCGCAAGATGATCATATTTCAGTTTGCCATTATCGATTGAATAATATGCATCAATAATTTTGGTCTCATGTTCCTTATAACCGACGGCGTTTCTTTCTGAACCTGCCACCTCAAACTCAAAACCAACCAGACTTTCACCGGTCGAGTCATCCGAGCCCAGATAAACAGCTTCCATATAGTATCTACTTGGTGTCAGCTCCATCGGCTCATTCATGATGATGGAATCCGGTGATAAGCGGTCATTATCATGCGCGAAAATGACAAAGACAGTCTGGCCGAACTGCGGTTGTCTTAACGTAACGGCAGGAATTCTTATAAGGGCGCTCACTGTTGATGACTGGAACCCAATCATGTTATAGTAAATTTCCATCTCCAGCATCATTGTAGTCTTTTGACCGCAGGACAGAGCAATAATAGCACACAGGAATAAGGCAATCGGCAACAGGCAGATTTTAAGTACATTTCTACTGCCTACCCATCTTATTCTTTTTTCGCTTATTCTTTTTTTCCTCATTTTCCCTCCTCATTACTTCCTGTATGGGCAAAGTGATATTTACATAATTATATTCATCAATTAGTTTGGCCAATGTCTTTCCAGGCACAAGATTCTTGACTTCAGATGCTGCATGCTGCATTTGGACCATAAAATCGAAATACCCATTTTCATTATTTTCATATTGTCTGTGTTTCCATTTACCTTTCCGGACGATATTCAGACTCTCATAATATTTTATTGGCTTGGCCCCTCTGATAAAATCATCCCAGATGACAAATAACTCCGGATTTCTCAAATGCATGACCTTGGCCGCTCCGGTATGTTTAATACCATTAAAACCGGAGACTTCTTTATAAATCTTTTTTATATCATCACGATAGTGGTTAATATCTATATTCGAAAGCCTCAATCCATCCAAATTGGTAAACCGACTTTCAAGTGAATCCATCAATACCCCGAAAGTATTTAACTCAAAATCCTTAATAACATATCTGAAATATGCGAAATTCCAGGTGGCCAATAATAAAATATAAGCTTCAAGGCGGAATCCATTTTCCCAAAGATTGCGCGCCATATCATAATAACTTCCACGTTTTTCATGTTCATCAAACTGTCTGGAAGCTTCTGCCAAATCCTGTTCCGTAATCATCTAAATCCCCTCCTTTGCTGCTACCGGTTTAAATCCATTGTGCTTAAAATCAAAAGGGCGGCCATAAAGGCCGCCCCGGAAATATAATTTCCAACAACGTTGGCAGATTCTCTACTTCACCTGCGACTGCATCTCCTTGATGGCTTCGCGGGCGATCACCATACGCTGAATCTCCGAAGTGCCCTCCCCTATCTCGGTCAATTTCATATCGCGGAAATACCGCTCGGCCGGATATTTTTCGGTCAGGCCGTCGGCGCCGCAAATTTGAATGGCATGATAGGTGTTGTAATGGCAGGCCTCGGATGCATACAGCTTGCACATAGCCGAGTACTTGGTGAACGGAATCTTGTTGTCCTTCATCCAGGCGGTTTTGTACATCAACAGACGGGCCGTCTCGGCCTTCATGGCCATATCGGCCAGCTTGAATTGCACCCACTGCTGACGGGAAATTGGTTTGCCGTTTTCGAGCCGGCTCTCGGAAGCTTTGACCGCCACCTCGAATGCGGCCTGGGCCAGACCGACCGCCATGGCGCCGATCGAAATACGGCCGCCGTCGAGGGTGATCATGAACTCCTTGAAACCGTTGCCGATTTCTCCCAAAAGATGCCACGCCGGAAGCTTGAGATCATCGAAGTGCATGTAGGCGGTATCGGAACCGCGGCAGCCCAGCTTATTCTCCTTCTTCCCGGCGGTGAAACCTTCCATACCTTTCTCGACCACGAATGATGATATCCCGTGCACCCCGCCCTCATCGGAAGTGCGGGCGGTGGCGATGGCATAATCGCAAACATTGGCCGAAGTAATCCAGCACTTGGTGCCGTTGAGGATGTATCCGTCAGCGGTCTTGACCGCCTTGCTCTTGGTGCCGCCGGCATCGGAACCGGCTTCCGGTTCGGTCAGTCCGAAGGCGATAAGGCTGCCTTTGGCGGCATCGGGCAGATATTTCTTTTTCTGCTCGGCGGTGCCGAACATCATAATCGGGCAGGTGCCGAGAGAGTTATGCGCGGCATGTGTCAGACCGGTCGAACCGCACACACGGGAAAGTTCCTCGACAACGATGGCATACTCGATGGTCGATAGTCCAAGCCCGCCGAGATCCTTAGGGACCAGACATCCCCACCAGCCCCGGCTGTTGACGATTTCATGAACCTCTTTCGAATATATCTGCTCGCTGTCAATCTTGACTGCATGAGGCGCGATCTTCTCCTCGCAAAAGGCGCGCACATCCTGTCTGAAGTCTCGATATTTAATATCAAAATCCATAATCAATCCTTCAGAAGATCGCGCGATATGACGATCCTCTGCGCCTCCGATGTGCCTTCATAGATTTCGGTCA